>JAIVER010000100.1 GCA_023864145.1 Thiohalomonas sp.
ATGGGCTGTGAGAGTAATTTGCGTCATTGGATAATTTTGATCTTCTTCTCTATGAAAATCAAGCATTTTCATAGGTCATGGGTATAGATGTTTTATAACCCGTTGCCATCGCAGTTGCAGAAGCAGCCAAAGCTGTAAGCAGATCACTATATGAATGTGTTGTCAGCAAACCAATATGTTTGAATCTCTCCACATTAAGCTGCCCGCTAACAATTTTTGCTGCTGAGATCTGAGACAGTCCCATGCCGTCACAATAAATAAAATAATATTTTTCGGTCTTGCCGGCTGTACAGCATTGACGGCAGACGATAGCGCGGACAAAACAAGAGATAATAGAAAAACAAATATAAAAAATCTCATTCTAATGGCCAATGTTAATTCAAACTTTTTGTAACAATTTCAAACATCTCTGGAGATAAATCATCTTTAGCAGCTCGCTGCAATTCAGCTTTCATTAATTTTTGTCGAATATCATCATAACGTCTCCAGCGACTGAACAGCTTAACCATACGTGAAGCAATTTGCGGATTAAATTTATCCAGAGCAAGGATCTGATCCATAACAAATTGATAACCATCGCTATTAATATTATGAAAAGCCATAAGATTCATACTTGCAAATGAACCAATGAGTGAGCGTACTTTGTTTGGATTTTTAAGATCAAAACAAGGATGATCCATCAATGCTTTGACTTTCTGCAACACATTATCATGCTGTGCAGATGCCTGAACAATAAACCATTTATCCATCACTAATGCATCACTGGACCAGCGTTGTTCAAAAGCATCTAAGGCCTGCTGCGTCAAATCAGAAGGTATATGTGTCAACTCTGCCAATGCCGCAATTGAATTAGTCATATTGTTAGCAGCATTAAAGTGTTCATAACCTAACTTCGCAGCAGATTCATCGCCTTTTGCCATTAAATAGGTCAGTGCAAGATTACGTAAACAGCGTTTGCCGGCTTCTTCAGCATTAAATTGATAGGGGGAGTCTGTCGTTAGTTTACTATAGAGTGATTGAAACTGAGAGCTTAATCGTTTTGCCATAATGAGTTTTAATTGCTTTCTGCTTGCAAAAACGGCATCAACATCGGCCATAGCCAATTGCTCTAATAAATACGATTCTGCCGGCAGCACCAACGCCTGAGCTTTTAAAGCATTATCCAGGTCACTGTCCAATAGTAATTGTTTACAGCCATGAATAAATTTATCTAAGGTATTGGAGTCAAATTTTTTATCATCTTCACTTGAATTAATCACGTCAAGAATAAGCTGCCCTGCTAATTGCTGACCTGCTTCCCAACGATTAAACGGGTCAGAATCATAGGCCATTAAAAAGGCTCTGTCATCGGTAATACTTTCTGCTGACAGCTCTGCAGGATACTCTAAAATAACCGGCGCAGAAAAATTCCTTAATAGTGATAAAACAGGTTTTTCACCTATATCAGAATACTCAATTGTCTGCTGCTCTTCTGTCAGCATGATCATATCTTCTACTATTTGTTTACCTTTTTGCTTACCCGTTTGAGAGAGAAGGCCCATTTTTATTGGAATATAAAAGGGATCTTTTACTTTTTTATCCGGGCTGTTTAAGGTTTCATAAGGTGTAATATCACAGTATTGCTGTAAATTAATAATAAACTTTTTCTCATCAGGCAAATAGGATGTACTGACTTTTACTCTTGGTGTACCGGCCTGATTATACCAGCTGGAAAATTGGCTTAAATTAATTTCGCTGGCATCACTCATGGCCGAAACAAAATCTTCTGTGGTCACCGCCTGACCATCATGACGCTCAAAATACAAGTCCATGCCTTTACGAAAATGTTCTTCACCTAATACAGTATTGATCATGCGAATGACTTCTGCACCTTTGTTATATACGGTCACAGTGTAAAAGTTATTAATTTCCATATATTGAGCTGGACGAATAGGATGTGCCATTGGACTGGCATCTTCAGCAAATTGATGCGCCCGTAAAATCCTCACGTCACTAATACGCTTCACTGCTCTGGACTGCATATCCGAGGTAAATTCCTGATCACGAAAAACAGTTAAGCCTTCTTTAAGACTCAGTTGAAACCAGTCACGGCAGGTGACTCGATTGCCCGTCCAGTTATGAAAATATTCATGACCAATAACACCTTCAATGCCTTCATAATCATTGTCAGTTGCACTTTGCGGATCAGCTAATACATATTTAGCATTGAAGACATTAAGGCCTTTATTTTCCATAGCGCCCATATTAAAGTCTTCTACAGCAACAATCATGTAGATATCCAGATCATATTCTAGACCAAATACTTCTTCATCCCACATCATGGAATTCTTTAACGAGTTCATGGCATGGTCACATTTTTGACCGTTTTGTTTTTCAACAAATAATTGTAATGTGACATTTTTACCGGAGATAGTAGTATAAGAATCTTCAATTTTAAGTAAATCACCGGCAACCAGTGCAAACAGATAACATGGCTTTTTAAAAGGATCATGCCAGACAGAATAGTGACGGCCTTCTGGTAATTCTCCCTGTTCCATCAAGTTACCATTGGATAATAAGACGGGATATTTTTCTTTATCGGCAACAATGGCTGTGGTAAAGCTGGAGATAATATCTGGCTGATCCAGATAGTAGGTAATACGTCGAAAACCTTCTGCTTCACATTGAGTACAAAAATTGCCACTGGACTGATAAAGACCTTCAAGGGCTTTGTTTTCTTCAGGCTTAATCCAGGTTTCAATTTCCAGAACAAACGAAAATGGCACTTTAGGAATAATAAGTTGTTCATCAGTACATTGATAATCCTCTCCTGCCAAAGGCTGAGCATTTAATAAGACTGATTTTAACTGTAAATTTTGTCCAGAGAGACGTAAGGCATCATCATAACTTTCTAATTTTTCGTTACGCAGGATTTCCAGACGACTCTTTACTATAGTCACTACCTCTGGCTCACCACTTGAGTCAGAAACAGTAGTTTCAAGCTCAAAACTTAGTTCAGTTCGATTAATGACATAGGGAGGCTGCTGATAATCTTTCAGGTAAATGGTCTTCTGCTTATTCATATTTAAAGCTGACTCTTTGTGTTATTTGACATAATAATTCATAGGCAATAGTACCTGATTTTTGTGACACATATTCAATCGGCAAACCATCTCCCCATAATATCGCTTTATCCCCTATTTTAAGCGGGATAGATTTTTCTATCACTGGTGTTAAATCAATAGTGATCATATCCATAGATACTCGCCCCACCAGAGGCACTTCAGTATCATGTATTAATAAGGGTGTTCCTGATGGTGCATGACGGGGATAGCCGTCACCATAGCCTATGGCGATAACACCGATAGTCATATCCTGCGGGCAGCACCAGCTTGCACCATAACCAATACAGTCCCCTTTTTTTAATTTTTTTATGGCGATTAAGTGTGACGATAAGGTCATTACCGGTATCAGCTGTTCATCTAAACCCGTTCGCATTGGTTTTTTTGACTCAAAGGGTGATACCCCATACAGCATGATCCCCGGCCTTAGCCAGTTAAAATGTGCTTCGGGAATGGATAAAATCACAGCCGAATTTGCCATGCTTTTTGTCACAGGATTGTGCTTAATCGCTGGTATTGCTGTTAGCTGATGACACTGTTGATTGAACTGTATCCGTTGTGCATCATTGATGGGATTATCAACTTCATCTGCACAGGAAAAATGCGACATAATACCTGATAGTAAGCACGGTGATTTCGCATCACTAAAAAAATCAGTCTCATGTGCTAATAAATAAGTCAGTTCATCTTCTGACAGACCAAGGCGATGCATACCTGTATCTAATTTCAACCAGTATTCAAAGATAAGATCATTATTTTTTTTTGATAATAGCAGCAGGTCTTGTTCATAAAATTCCTGCAGGCAGTGAAATTGTTCAATACTTTGAACTGCCGGAATCAATTGCAGTTCAAAGCATTGACGATATTCTTCAATAGAATAAACGCCTTCCAGCAGAATAATTGTTTTCTTAATGCCCTGTTCACGAAGATAACAGGCTTCATCCAGACGAGCCACAGCAAAACAGTCACTATCAGAGAGTGCGTTAGCCACCGGCAAGACACCATGACCGTAGGCATTTGCTTTAATCACACTAATGACTTTGCCATTGGGTGCTAATTGCTTCACTCGCAAGAGGTTATGCTGCAATGCATATAAATTAATGCTGGCTGTAACAGATCCCATTTTTTAATTAAATACTCATCTAAGCGTCATAATCAATTGAGGCATGGTTTTCAAAGCGAGTATATTGACCCATAAAGGTCAGTCTTGTAGTACCAAGCGGACCATTTCTATGCTTACCAATAATAATTTCAGCCGTGCCTTTATCTTGACTGTCTTCATTATAAACTTCATCACGATAAATAAAAACGATCAAATCCGCATCCTGCTCAATCGCTCCTGATTCACGCAGATCTGGCATCAGCGGACGTTTATTAGGACGTTGTTCCAGACCACGATTCAGCTGAGATAAGGCAACAACCGGTACATTCATCTCTTTGGCAAGGGCTTTTAAGCCCCGTGAGATTTCTGAAATTTCATTGACTCGATTTTCAGAGGCGCCTTTAACCTGCATTAGCTGCAGATAATCCACCACAATCAAACCAATATTATGTTTACGTTTTAAGCGTCGTACACGAGCACGCATTTCTGTGGGTGATAATGCGGGAGTATCATCAATAAACAGTTTGGCTTCATTAAGAATAGAGACAGCAGAAGTTAAGCGAGGCCAGTCGTCTTCATCCAGTTGTCCGGAACGAACTTTAGTCTGATTGATTCGTCCCAGTGACGACAACATACGCAGAGTCAATGATTCTGCCGGCATTTCCATACTAAAAACAGCCACCCCTACACCCGCTTCAATGGCTGCATTTTCTGCCAGATTCATAGCAAAAGTCGTTTTTCCCATTGACGGCCGTCCAGCAACAATAACCAGATCCGCAGGCTGCAGACCAGAGGTCATACTGTCAAAATCAGTAAAGCCGGTGGGAATGCCCGTAAAAGTACCACCGTTTTGATATAGTTCATCAATTCGATCAACGGTTTTTTTCAATAATTCCGTCATGCCTTTAAAATCATTACCAGCATTCGCCCCTTTATCGGCGATTTCAAAGACTGTTTTTTCTGCTGCTTCTAAAATATCGTCACTATTGCGCCCCTCGGTATTAAATGCACTATCAGCAATTTCATTAGCGATTTGAATCAATTTTCTCAATACCGAACGTTCACGAACAATATCAGAATAAGCACGAATATTGGAAGCACTGGGCGTATTATTCACCAAACTGCCTAAGTAGGCCAAACCACCAGCATCATCTAGGGTATTGTGGCTTTCCAGACGCTCTGAGATTGTCACCACGTCACAGGGCTTACCTTCTTCTATCTGCTTGCGAATTGTTTGAAAAATTAGCCGATGATCACGGCGATAAAAATCTTCTTCATTAACAATACTGGCAATATGGTCCCAGGACTCATTATTAAGCAACAAGCCACCCAAAATGGATTGTTCAGCATGAATAGAATGAGGGGGTAATTTGAGACTGTCGGTTACTTGATCCATGGTTTACTCTATACCCAATCAACTTGAAAATGCAGGATCGAACACTTGGAAATTATCATTAATTCGAGAATCTAATGATTTTCCAATGCTCGGTAAA
>JAIVER010000101.1 GCA_023864145.1 Thiohalomonas sp.
TCATGGGCTGTGAGAGTAATTTGCGTCATTGGATAATTTTGATCTTCTTCTCTATGAAAATCAAGCATTTTCATAGGTCATGGGTATATTAGCCTGCTAATTTATCTATTCTCGGACAAATTCCTATGGCATATACATCCCGCCATTAACATTAATGGTTTCACCCGTGATATAGGCGGCATCTGTGGAGGCTAAGAAGCCGACAGCCGAAGCAATTTCATCAACCTGACCTAAACGATTAAGAGGAATTTGTTTCAGTAAAGCATCTTTTGCTTCGTCAGGTAAAGATTTAGTCATATCGGTGTCAATAAAACCAGGTGCTACAGCATTAACAGTAATACCACGTGAAGCAATTTCTCTAGCTAAAGATTTAGTAAAACCAAAGATCCCTGCTTTAGCAGCAGCATAGTTTGTCTGCCCGGGATTACCCGTTAAACCAACCACTGAAGCAATAGAAATAATACGCCCTTTTTTTGCTTTCATCATGGCACGCAGGCAGGCTTTAGATAGTTTAAAAATCGATGTTAAATTGGTTTGAATAATATCATCCCATTCTTCATCTTTCATTCTCATCAGCAGGTTATCACGAGTAATACCGGCGTTATTAACCAGAATAAAAGGCATTGCATAATTATCTTTCATGGCACTTAATAAAGTATCAATACTGCTTTGATCAGTCACATTGAGAACCATGCCCTGACCTTTAATACCATTTTCTTTCAGATAGTTAGAGATATTTTCTGCATTTCTTTCAGAGGTTGCTGTACCAATAACCGTAGCCCCTTTATTGCCTAAATTCAGAGCAATAGCCTGACCAATTCCTCTACTTGCACCACTCACCAGAGCGACTTCATTTTCCATAGACATTACGATAATTCCTTAAAAACTTTATCAATAGTGGCTGTATCAAACATGGCATGAGCAGGCATTTGACGGTTAATACGTCGATTTAATCCTGTTAACACTTTTCCTGGGCCACATTCAACAATTTGTTTAGTGCCTTCAGCAGCCATTTTATTAATGGTTTCAACCCATCGTACTGGATGTGAAAGCTGCCTGACTAATGAATCACGAATTGAGTCAACTTCATTCTCAATAGTGACATGAACATTATTAATAACAGGAATGACCGGACGCTCTATATTAATGGATTCGAGCTTTTTTGCCAGTTTTTCAGCAGCACTTTCCATTAATAAGCAATGTGAAGGCACGCTAACCGCTAATTTAATTGCTTTTTTTGCACCCCTATTTTTAGCTAAAGTAACGGCCTGCTCTACTGCATCACTATGACCTGCAATCACCACTTGTCCCGGCGCATTAAAATTAACCGCGGAAACAACTCTAGCACTTTCTTCAGCCGTATCTTCGCAGAGTTTGATAACAGCTTCATCGTCAAGGCCTAAAATAGCAGCCAATGCACCTTCACCTGACTCAACAGCATCCTGCATATATCTACCACGAGATGCAACTAAAGCAATCGCATCAGAAAAGTCTAAGGCTTCAGAACAAACCAGTGCAGTGTATTCACCAAGACTATGACCAGCCAATACTGCAGGAATGACGCCTTCTTTACTTTGCCAGATTTGCCAAAGCGCATAGCCGGCGGCCAGCATGGCAGGTTGAGTATTTTTTGTTAAATTGAGTTCGGCTTCAAGGCCGTTTTTTACCAGATTCCATAGATCAATGCCGAGTCTATCGCTAGCTTGCTGAAAGGTTGAGGTGACGATCTCAGCATATTCAGGATTTTCATCGGCAATGCTACTAAGCATGCCGACTGACTGAGATTCCTGACCCGGAAAAATAAAGGCTACTGACATCGTTTTATCCTTTTTATGTGATACCCCATCCAGGTATCAATTTTTAGAAACTATTTATTTAATATTTGATTAATGCAGAGCCCCAGGTGAACCCACCACCAAAAGCTTCTAATAAAATAGTTTCACCACGTTTTATGCGCCCATCTCTTACTGCAGTATCAAGCGCCAGAGGTACTGATGCTGCTGATGTATTACCATGATTTTGAACCGTGGTTACAACATGATCAGTGGACATTTTTAATTTTTTTGCAGTGGCATTAATAATTCTGATATTTGCCTGATGAGGTACTAACCAGTCAATATCAGATTTTTGCATATTATTTGCACTCAGGGTTTCATCAACAATTCGCCCTAAAGTATTGACGGCCATTTTAAAGACTTCATTACCTTTCATTTCAATAAGAATATTATCCAGCCTATCAGGACCAACATCTGTAATACCACCATTAGTCGTCAATAACTCAGCAAAACTGCCATCTGCATGGATATGAGTTGATAAGATGCCGGGCTTTTCACTGGCTTCAATAATAACTGCACCCGCACCATCTGCAAATAATACAGAGGTAGTTCGATCAGTCCAATCAACAATACGTGACAAGGTTTCTGCACCAATCACCAGAGCTCGTTTGGCAGCCCCCGTTTTTATGTATTTATCGGCGATATCCAGAGCATAAACAAAACCGGTACAAACAGCCTGAACGTCAAAAGCAGGACAACCATGTATATCCAGACGTTGCTGTAATAAACAGGCAGTACTGGGGAAAACTCTATCAGGCGTCGTTGTCGCCACTATAATGAGATCAATGGATTGAGGTTCGATATCAGCAGCCTCTAGCGCATTTCTTGCTGCAAACTCCGCTAAATCACAGGTTGATTGATCATCAGCAACGATATGACGTTGTTTGATACCGGTTCTTTCCGTGATCCATTGATCAGTGGTATCAACAATATCTTCCAAATCCTGGTTGGTTAAAATTTTGTCTGGCAAATAACTACCAGTAGCCATAATACGAGAAAACATCTATATAAATTTATCCTAGTGAAAGAAACAATTAAAATTGTAGCACACAACAATCTATTCTTCTCATTTTAACAAAATTTAAGCGAATTAGTTTAGATCAGGTTCATTATTATCAACTAAAGTCTCTTCTAATACCTTACTGATTTTTTGCGGGACTTTATTCTCAACTTCAAGCATAGCAACTTTAATTGCATTACTAAAAGAGAAAACATCCGCACCACCATGGCTTTTAACAACAATCCCTTTTAGACCCACTAAACTTGCCCCATTATATTTTCTTGGATCAATTTTGCTTTTAAAGGCATTTAAAACGGGCATTGCTACCAAACCCGCTAACTTTGTCAGCCAATTTCTATTAAACTCACGTTTAATATAAAAAATGATCATTTTAGCAACACCTTCCGATGTCTTTAGAGAAATATTGCCCACAAAACCATCAGAAACCACCACATCAACCACACCTTTATAGATGTCATCACCTTCTATAAAACCATGATAATTAAGATTACTATTAGAAATTAATTGAGCAGCTTGCTGTACCTGCTCATTGCCTTTCATTTCTTCTTCGCCAATATTGAGCAAACCAATAGTTGGTTTTTCAATACTATCAATAGCACTGGTCAACACAGAACCCATCACCGAAAATTCAAATAAGTGCTGGGCAGACAGATCGATATTTGCACCCAAATCCAACATATGGGTATGTCCGGTCTGTGTGGGTATAGCAGAGCATATTGCTGGTCGATCAATCCCAGGAAGTGTTTTTAAAACAAATCGCCCCGTCGCCATTAATGCACCGGTATTGCCAGCACTGACACAGGCATCCGCATCACCGGATTTCACCAGATTAATAGCAACACGCATGGATGAGTCTTTTTTAGCACGTAATGCTAATGCCGGCTTCTCATCCATACCAACCACTTGTGATGCATGTTGAATCACAATTTGTTGTCTGATAGAAGCGGGACAGTTTTCAAGGCTCTCTTCAATAGCACTTTGATCGCCAACTAGAATAATTTTAAGATGAGCATAGTCTTTTAGAGTGTCAATAGCTGCCGGTACAGTGACATCTAAGCCAATATCCCCCCCCATGGCATCAATTGCTAACGTGCTGTTATGCAAGTTATTTATCATATTTTTGAAGTACCAAAAACAAAGCCTCTAGAAAATTCTGAGGCTTTGTGAAATTTTTAATAATTATTTTGTAGTAAAGTCTGATTAATATCAGCTGATTTAGCTAAATCAGCTGATAAAAAGTGTAGTAAACTTATTTTAAAGTAAGTAGGCTGGATTATTTTCCTAAAACCTTACGACCTTTATAGTAGGCATCAGCTGTGATGTGATGACGACGATGTGTTTCACCGCTAGTTGGGTCAATGGATAATGTTGTTGCTGATAAAGCATCATGTGAACGACGTGAACCACGACGAGCTGGGGTACATTTATTTTTTTGAACTGCCATTTGATTTCCTTCTGAACCTGTAACCTGTAAACAGGTACTTAAAATTACAAAATATTATTAAATTTTTACTTTACAACTTATTTCTATTTCTTACTTTTTAACTGCTTCAGTATAGCAAAAGGATTATCATCCACCTGCTCTAAGCTGCTATTATCTTCATCAAGCCTATTATCTTTTTTTAAATAATCGTCTTGCTCCGAATCAGCTTCGAAAAACACCACTTCGGCTTTACAACTCTTGCCTACTTCTGATAGCGCATGCATTGCTATTTGCGGCAGAGCTAAGAATAACTCATCTTCAATTAATACTCTGGGATCTAAGTATTCGCTTTTAGCTAACCAGAAAATATCGTAATCCGAGTCTTCAGCTAATTTTTGTTCGGTTTCATTTTGAACAAAAGCAGTTGATACATCACAATGAAGTTCAAGTTCAAAATTATTCATACAACGCTGACATCGCAAAATAACCTGAGTACTCACCTCCCCGGTCACATGTCGATTTCCTAAAAAGTCAACATCAAATTCCAGGTGGTATATAATATCACTGGAATTTTCAAGGATTGCTTCTTTGAATCTCAATAATTCTTTAGCCGACTCTTTTTGTGTCACCACATCGTCTAGAATAACACCCTGATCGGTGTATCTAAAATGATCGATTCTTTGCGGGATACGTTCAATCATATTGTTTATAATTGTATACAACTACATCATCAGAATTAATCCGTCATTTTATTGTTTTTAAATACTATTGTCAAAAGCTTTAAGAATTAAATTTGTCTATTATTTATCAATTTACATAAATCACTTCAATATACCATTGACAAAGCCCGTTAATCAGGCATATTCTATATTCAACCTTGTATTTCATAGACTTCTACTAACCAGTAGTCGATATATACCCATGATCTATGAAAATGCTTGATTTTCATAGAGAAGAAGATCAAAATTATCCAATGACGCAAATTACTCTCACAGCCCATGAAAAATCAGCTCTAGAAATGCAACATAAGCATTCTGGAAATGGAAAAGAACGAGATAGAATTAAAGCCATCCTACTTTGCTCTAAAGGCTGGAAGGTTACCCATGATCGCTCAGCCTTTAAGAATTCATGAAACCAGCATATTACGTCACATTAAAGACTACAAAGCCTCAGAAAAGCTGACCAGTAAAAGTGGCGGCTCGTCTAGTAAACTTTCTGCAGACCAAACAGAACAATTAATTGCTCATTTAACAGACCAGACTTACCACCATCAAAAAGACATTGTTACTTATATTAAGGCTACTTGCTTAGTTGAATATACCCAATCAACTTGAAAATGCAGGATCGAACACTTGGAAATTATCATTAATTCGAGAATCTAAGGATTTTCCAATGCTCGGTAAAA
>JAIVER010000102.1 GCA_023864145.1 Thiohalomonas sp.
CATGGGCTGTGAGAGTAATTTGCGTCATTGGATAATTTTGATCTTCTTCTCTATGAAAATCAAGCATTTTCATAGGTCATGGGTATAGGTGCCATAATCGACAACGCAATAATTCTACGTTCCAGTTGTACTTGATCAACCGTAATGGTACGGGCTTTTAGTTGCTCCTGTGTTTGACTGAAATGCTGGAATAAAATTTCTGCGGTATTTTCCTGAAGAGGATAGAGTGTGGGGCAAGATAAACCATACTCTTGACTCATTTGAGTCACTGAACCATGTAACACTTGGTTTACCAATACCTTTGCGCTAAACTCTATTTTCTGGGAAGTCCTTAAATCAGTGTTGTGCAAGCCTGTCACGGGTATTCCTCCTGGATAAATTGTCTGGTAACAATATTATTATCTCAGAACACGGGTTTGATGACTTCCTTTTTTATTGCTGAGCTCAGAAAACTGTAAAGCGGGGTTGAGCTGTCCCCTATTTTGGCAATAACAAATGGGTTATAACCCATTTCTTTAGCCGCTTTTTTTAGAACAATAATATCTTCTTTATTGGGCACAAACGACTGGCTGATCGCGTCAACACTCTGTTTTAAAGCAAACTCAAGGCAGTCTCTGTCATAAGCAGTAAAAGCACTAAACCCCAGATCAATACCTGGTAAATTCAAGCCTTTTCGTGAACGTAACTCTCCACCGGCTCGAATTTCACAAACCACATCCTGAGCTTCAACTTTAGTCACCAGTAGAGAAATTAAACCATCATTCAAAAATAATTTATCACCCACTTTGACGGTACATGGCAATTCATTAAAGCTCAGTGAAACACGATGTTGATCACCTAAAATATTTTCAGTCGTTAAAATGATCTGTTCGGCATTTTGTAATTCAATAGGCTCTTCTTTTAACTCACCAATACGCATTTTAGGTCCAGGCAGATCAGCCATAATGGCCAGAGGCTGTCCTGTTTTTTCTGCTGCAGCCCTCAATTTTTTTATAGTTTCACCATGACTGGTAAAGTCACCATGAGAAAAGTTAAGTCTGGCGACATTCATCCCTGCACGTAACAATGCATCCATCATTTCAGGTGAATCTGTTGCCGGCCAATGGTACAGATAATTTTTGTCTTATTTGCAGGGTATCTCATAACTAGCTACTATTCCTTTGTGGATTTCCATTATTACTATAATTTAGACTTTAGCAGCTAATTTAAGCACCTTTTATGAGATATATCAAAATAGTAGTTTATGTAAACTTTACATAATAAAAGCTATCTTTTTGAATTAAAACAAGTATTTTTAAACTTAGATGTATTACTATATTCTTATATGTTTCCATTCATTTAAAATAATGATCAAATCTGGTAAATTACACCCTTTTAAAATTCCAACATCCTTGGACAACTACGTTAATAGCAATATTAATAGCAACGCCAAATAACGATGCAAAGGTACTTTATAAGATGGATTTAACTAAATCAATAGGCTTACACACCAATAATAATAAACTTGAAGCCGAAGAAGAAAAAAAGCGTCTGCAGCTTTATATTAATCTAAAGCTGCATTCCTCCGGGCTACCTGCTTGTGAAGCAAAAGACTGCGATAATGATTTTTTCTCCATTGCTGATGATCTTTTGCAAAGCTATCGTGAAAAATCACGCTTATTATCACAATATCTCTGCCCTGCTGACCAACGTATTCAGGACTTTCTGAATGATTACTTAAGCGACAGCGGCAGCGATAATCAGCCTTTATTACCATCCAATACCTTAATATTAGACCGGCATGGTGTTGCGCGCGAACTCTCATTACCTGCCGATGGGGATTATTTTGAATCTGAATTTGTTAAAAGCTTCCGTGTCAGTCAGGGGGTTTTACATAATACCTCTCGTGATCGTCGAACCACTGCCGGCTCTTTCCATATTTCTGAAGGCGGCTTACCTATTCCCGGTGATAAAAAAGCAGTGCCAAAAATAGCCTATGCCAACTTACTGCACGAAGCATTAAATCCACCTGAAGAATTAATGAATCTGCCTTTTACCTCAAATCAGCCAAAGAAAGCTCATAGCTTTGCTTCATTATTATTGCGCCCTGTTGTCTGCCCTGAGATACCCGGTATTGAAGCGGAAAAAACAATGGAAATCCGCTTTTTCGCACCCGGTACATTGAGCAGTAATTTAGATTTTGTGGAAAGTATTTTTGGCAATGCCGGCAATCCAAGTTTGTCTGAGAATGATGCTGGTCTGGATATTCAACACTGGGTTGGTCATACCGGTTGTGTCATCCTGGCACCTCATTTAGTCCGTATGAAGAAAAAAGATCTGGGCTTACCGCATATTGATAATGCCACAGAGCGTCAGAAGCACGATGAAATGTGCTGGGAAAATGAAGATGATCTCTATAATAATGGTCAGCCATTTAAAATCACCGCAAGAGATATGCGAGGCCTTATTGTTACAATCCTGGCTGATAATTATTTTGGCTATTGTAAAAAAGAAGTCAAAACACAGATCAGTTATTCAAGCAACTTATTTGGACTGGCTGAAGAAGAGCATGCTGGTGGTGCTTTAGCCTTTCCTCGCCATAATCATGGTGAAGAATTCGGTAAAGACACACGCACAAAAAATACTGAATACAAATTTTCTGAAGTCATTGCAAAGTATGCCGATATCATGGAACTTCAAGAAAAAGGTTATGCCATTGATAAAAACTTCCCGGAAATTATCTATGTGCCTGAAATCGATTTAAAAATGGATCTCAATGAGCAGGAAGTCACCTGGACTTATGACGGTCAACAGCAAATGATCAAGCTCAAACCGGGCAAAATTTATATGCACCCCAGCGGCTATCGTATCGCCATGGAAAAACACCCCAAAGCACCTTCATGGCGTATTGTAGGTACAGATGCAGAAGGTACTTTCTGTCACAAACCCAGTACCGTTTCCGGTGGTGGTAAGTCAGAGATATCTAAGGCCATTGATGATGCCGTTATTTATGGCCCGTTATTTGTCAACAAGCTTGATAATGCCATGAAAAAAATGGATGAGATCATGAGCTATGATTATTCTCATCGTTATATTGATGAATTTGCACCTGATTATACCGACAAACCACCTCGTTCACCGTTGAGTATGGACAGAAGTTTAGGGTCTATGATCAAAATGCTCACACCTTCTGAGGAAAAATTTACCTCAGAATACAATAGCTGGCTGGACACTATTCCAGAATCAATAAAGGCACTGGCCTTTGTTATTAAACGCTTCTATCGTCCATCCTGGGGTAGTAAGTGGAAGAAATATTTTACCGTCGATATGGTTGATGGCGTACAGGGACACGAATTAAAATATCAGGACAGACAGCTTATTATGTCCTATTTACGTGTTGGCTTTGATCAGGACGGAGCATGGCGTATCTTTAAAATGCGTCAGGATTATGTGGTCGCTGAAAAACTTCAAATGGAAGATGATATTACCGCTTCTGTTGTGGTACCGGCTAAGAAGCTGATTAATATGCCGGAAAAAAACACACATGAATGTGTTAAATTGATTAAAAACTGTGAATATCGCTTATTCCAGAGACCTGATGACGCAATCATTAAAGGCTTTGATAAACAAACAGAACTTGAGATGTCCATGCCCGGCAATTTTTTTGCCAACTACCATCCTCTGACACCGGCAGAATTAAAAGAACTCACCGAAGATCAGGTTGAATTTGATAAGTATACGCCGCCTATGCGCGATTTCTTATTAGATAGTCTGGCTAATGGTAAAACTACAGTGTCATCGGCTCACCCATTAATGGTTAACGGCGCACCCAGTAAAAATCCACGATATTTACAGTTACGCTCTGATCTGGCCAACCCAGTTAAAAAATATCTGGCTGAAATCAGTGCCCGCTTACACCGACGTGCACCATTAAACGAAGCGATTAGTTTCCCGGTTGATGCGGTATTAACCGGTCGTAGAAACAATCCACCCGAGCCAGAAGCCGGCATGCGCTCTTTAGCCGTTTATAATCCTATTCACTATCAGGAACTACCTGAACTGTTTATGGAATTTATCTGCAGCCTGACCGGCAAATCACCTTCTACTACTGGCGCCGGCTCAGAAGGTGCCTTAACCAAAGGACCGTTTAATGCGCTCTTACCAACGGCTGATGTTAATAATGCACTGGTTTCCTATATTCTGACTGATTATTCAGGCTTTAGCAGTGCTGCCGGTTATATTGGTCCTCATACTAAAGTGAACCATGATATCAGTTTAATTATTCCCGAAATCTGGGCACAGCTGAAACCTGAGAAAAGACGCCCTGATTACCTCATTAGTAAAGGCCAATTAGAAAAACTGGAAGACTTTGAACATAATAGCGAAACCGTTCTTGCCAGTCGCTTAGGCTATCGCATTACCAGCTTATTTGTTCACGGATTTTTCGGTAAGATTTTTGATAATCCATCAGCAGTATTTGATGAAAGTATTTTATGTCCTGAAACTCAAAAGATGGATGATTTTGTTGACGGTATTAATAATATCGTTGAAGCACAGCAAAAAGTCGCACAAAACTATATTGATGATGGCTCTATTGAGCAGGCCTGTCCTCCACTTAAAGCCTTATTACATATTATGGCCACTGGTGAATACGAAGGAAAAGATGTTCATCACCCTGAGATCAGAGCCATGTTTACTCGTGATGCTTTACTGTCATCTGACTGGTATCATAGACGTCTGGAAGTGAAACAGGAGCGTGATATTGCTTTATGGAAGCGCCATATCAATTATCTGATTAATTATCTTGAGCGCGAAAGTCATGCAGAAGAAGCTAAACGCCTGAAAATTTCTAAGCAATTAAAAATTGCTGAAGAGAAGTTAGTACAGGTTTCTGATAAAGCTTATCTTGAGGATTTAGTCGGTACTTTGGGTGCCGATCCAATGGCATAGTAATACTATGAATTAGCCCGGAATATGACTCACAGATCCCGGGCTGATAACGCTGAGTGTTCACCCTGAATCAGTGCCATTTTTATTTTAATAACTTTGCCAATTCAGGTTTGCAAGAACCGCAATTCATCCCGGCTTTAAGATATTCAGCAATTCCATCAACAGTATTCAAACCATCTGACCTGATTAAGATATGAATATCTCAGCAAAAGAACTCCGCCAGATTTTAAATGATAAATTTATTGCACCACTAGTTATTAAACCTAGTGCCTAAACACATTAATTTTGACCGATTAACTTGTCATATGCCCGAGTCAATTTACTTCGAGCAGCATCCACATTAAACATCCAGTTAATCGTCGCTTTCTTCTGGTTTTGTTGTGATTCCCATGCGGCTAATTCACTTATCAGAAATGCTCTATCTTCCATTCGACGATTCAAACACTGTTGATTCATATTACCAATTTCTATCTCAACCATATTTAAGCAACTAGCATGTTTAGGCGTATAATTGAACTCCAGTCGTCGTAGTATTCTACGGGCTTCCTTAGGAGGAAAAGCCTTATATAATGATGCAGGGCGATGTGTACAATAGTTATCCATAAACACTCGAACAACGTCTGCATCTGGGTAGTGTATATACCCATGACCTATGAAAATGCTTGATTTTCATAGAGAAGAAGATCAAAATTATCCAATGACGCAAATTACTCTCACAGCCCATG
>JAIVER010000103.1 GCA_023864145.1 Thiohalomonas sp.
TTACCGAGCATTGGAAAATCATTAGATTCTCGAATTAATGATAATTTCCAAGTGTTCGATCCTGCATTTTCAAGTTGATTGGGTATATGTTTGGCATGCCTTATTTTGACGATCCGGATGTCGTAGCTGATCATGGCAGTTATGATAAAGCAATGCAAAAGGTTAAAAGCGCTTTAGCTGCAAAAAAAGGTGGTGTTTCTAAAGTTTATCAACTTGAGATTTCTGGTAAGAAACAAACTCTGATTGGTGTTGCCATGACACAAGACATGAGTGATGACAAAACCATTATGACGGAGGTTGATTTTAAGGGCATTCGTTCAACTGCGCATCTGCCCTATGAAATGCTGGTTCATGAAGATGGCAAAGTCTATGCCTTAAGTGCAAAATTTCGTATTGCTCTGAGCTTTCCTGACTTATCAATGGCCGGTTCTCACAGCTTTATGGGAATCATGGCTTCACCTGATGCTATAAAAAAAGCATTAAATCAGGCAGCAGGTGCTCAAGTAGAAAAAGCTGAAAATTCAGGCGGATTTGGTTTTTAATGTTTCGAAATGCCTGAGTGATATTTCTGGCTGTGGCTGTGGCTGTGATGAGCTGCGGCCAGTTTATTGGACTCTTTCGATTTATACGTAAAATACCTCAATATATTACTTTTTACACTGTCTGTTAATTTTCTTATAATAGTCATGTTCTTTGACTATTAAATCCATACTATTTTCTTATTTAATAAAGTAATCACCCTATGCCAAAATTACCAGTATCACGCCTTGTAATATCTGTTGTATTGCTGCTTCTATTTTTTATCTTTCTGGTTGCTGTTCTTTTTATCACCAATTTATCTTTTTCCGTTTGGCAACAATTACAACAAAAGCCTGATTGGCTTATCTGGAGCTATGTATCAGCTATTGTGCTTATTTCAGTCCTGTTTGGACGAATAATCTGGCATTTTCTATTACCCAAAAAAAGAGCTGCAGGCAAAGAAAAACAAGCCAGGGCAGTTAATGATGATATAGAGGCAACGGCACAACGCTTAAATGCTATGAGTCAAAAATTTTTGGAAAATGGACAATATACGCAAGAACGAGAGATAAAAATACCGTCCTCAAAACAGAGTGAGCAAGAACAAAAAGCAATAAATAGTACAGATAAGGCTTCTGAAACTTCAGTAAAAAGTGATGAAGCAATGCTCAATAAATGGTCCAGTGAATTTGCAGCATCACCAGAGTTGGCTGCAATTAAAGCAGAACTCAAAGAGTATACACAAAGAAAATCTCAACAAATACTTTATATCGCATTATTTGGTGACATCAGTAGCGGCAAAAGCTCAGTGATTAAAGCTTTGATTGCTGATGGCTCTGGTTTACAAGAGCAGGAGGCTATTATTGAAACCAGTGTGATTGGTGGTACGACACGTGAAATTAAGCATTATCACTGGTACATTGAAAATGAGACCGTAGCACAACACTATATTTTGACTGATATGCCGGGTTTGAATGAGCAATATGCTGAACTGGATCTGCTGGCCACTGATGAAGTGCAGCGTGCTCATATTGTAATCTATCTTTGTGATGGTGATCTGAGCGCCAGTCAGTTTAGTGAACTCAAGATGCTTTTATTAGCGCAAAAACCCTGCCTTGTGGTGCTTAATAAGTCCGATAGATATAGTCAGGAAGAGTTGCAGTTGATTACTGAAAGAATCGAACAGCGAATTATTGATATTTTGTTTGCTCTTGAGCCGGCTCTTCTTCAAGACACACCGGTTTTAACTATTAATGCCGGTGGTTTGCGAGAGTTTATTCGCTTAACAGCAGATGGTGAAGAAGAACGGGTACAGCGTGCTATGCCGCCGGAAGTGGGTGTATTACGAGAGCAGCTTCTGAGAATGATGCACAGTTATGGGATTGATCGTCTGGAACAACTGCGGGAAAAGTCAGTGGCTCAGATGGTGAATCGTAAGTTAGATGATATTGAAGCCCATTTCAAGCGTTCTCAAAGCCGTCGAATGCTCAATAATTATACCAAAAAAGCAGTAGTGGCTTCAATGGCGACTATTAGTCCGGGTACTGATCTACTGGTGCAAGGTTATCTGGGAATTCAAATGGTCAGGGACTTGTGTAAACTTTATGAGGTGGGTGCAACTGATATTGATGCCAATAAACTCATTGAACTGATACAATCACGTATGGATAAAACCCTGCCGTTATTATTGGCAATAGCAGGCAATGGACTTAAAGCATTCCCTGGTATTGGTACGGTTTCCGGTGGTTTAATGCATGCTGTGGCGTATGGAATGATATTTGATACTCTGGGGCATTCGGTGGCCAGAACGTTGGAAGTAACTGGCGAATTATCACCCGCATTGATCAGTGATTTGTATAAGGAGCAACTGGGTGAAAATATTGAATCGCGCACAAAAGATTTTATCAAACTGGTCCTCAAACTCCGCAACAGCGATTGATAAAATGTTTACAAAACGATCTAATCAAAGTGAAGCTAGCCGAAATGAAGCCGAAACAGAGACGCATGAGGATTCTTATAATGCAGGTGACAATCATCTCAGCATAGCCAAAGAAAGCCTGAATTACTTATTACAGGATAAACGAGTACCTCTGCAGGTACGTGAGTCACTGGAAGATGACTTTCAGCAAGTGGAAAAAATGCTGGAAAAAATTGAACATGAGCATATTCACATCTCAGTGTTAGGACGTGTCAGTGTTGGTAAGTCCTCATTACTTAATGCCTTAATTGGCAAACAACAATTTTCTACCAGTCCATTACATGGTGAAACCCGGACAAATGCCTTTGCAAACTGGCATGAGTATGAGGAAGGGGGCGTATACTTTATTGATACACCGGGTATTAATGAAATAGAAGGTGAGCAGCGGGCTAAAATGGCACATGAGGTGGCTGCCCGTTCGGATATCATTTTATTTGTGGTTGATAGTGATATGACTGATACGGAATATCAGGCCTTGAAACAACTAGTGTCTGAATCCAGACCGGTAGTTTTAGTGCTTAACAAAGGCGATCGGTATACAAAAGGCGAACAAAAAATACTGCTGGAAAATTTAACGCAGCGAGTTACAAATCTGGTTGATGCGGAAAATATTATTCTTGCTTCCTCAAGGACAACACAAAAGCATTATATTCTGGTCGATGTGCAGGGCAATGAAACAGAAACCACTAAAGAATTTCCAGCTGATATTGGAGAGCTGAAAAGCTGCTTATGGTCAATCGTTAAAGGTGAGGGAAAAACATTAGCAGCGATCAATGCAAGTCTGTTTGCCGGTGATCTGTCTGATCAAGTCAGTGAGCGGATTATGGCGATACGTAAAGACGTTGCAGAAAAGCTGATTCATGCCTATTGTGTGTCTAAAGGTGTTGCTGTCGCGATTAACCCTGTTCCTATTGCTGATTTAATGGCTGCTGCTCTTATTGATGTGAGCTTAATTGTGCATTTATCAAGGCTTTATGGCTTGCCTTTGAGTAAATCAGAAGCCGGTGACTTAATTAAAACCATTGCCGGGCAAATGGTGCTGTTATTGGGAACTATCTGGGGGATGCATTTTATATTCAGTGCCCTAAAATTGGGAACGGGTGGTCTATCCACTATTCTCACGGCATCAGCACAAGGGGCTGTGGCCTATTATAGTACGCTGGTGGTTGGCAAAGCAGCACAAGAATATCTCAGACAGGGAAAATCCTGGGGAGAGGGAGGTGCTAAACAAGCCGTGCGTTCAATATTAGATTCTCTTGATAAAGATTCCATCTTGAAACAGGCAAAAGGTGATATAATGGCGCGTTTGAAAGCTGCAATGTAAAAAAAAGTAGTAACTAGTTAGTGAGTATTTCTAATTAGTGTTTATCCGTTTATTCTGCTTTTAATCTCCCCCTGTCCCCCTTTGAAAAAGGGGGAAGAAAAGGAACAGCTATTTGCGGATGGACACTAATTAAAAAGTGATAGAAAAAAATGAATAAAACCGAAAAAAAATGCCTTAATGTTCTTGCTGATCTGGATAGTAACGATCAAAACAGTGTCTTATCCTTTGCTGATTTTTTATTAGAAAAGGCAAAACAGGATGGCCGTTTAGTGGTTGTGGAAGAACCTCAGGATATTCCCAGACCAACAGAAGAGCGGGTGGTTGCCGCCATTAAGCGTTTGTCGGAGACTTTTCCGATGATAAAGAAAAACACCATGCTGGATGAAACAGCCTCATTAATGTCGGCTCATATTCTTCAGGGACGTGCTGCAGTTGAGGTTATTGATGAACTGGAAATAATATTTGAGCGGCGTTATAGTGAATTTTGTCAACAGAATGATAATGAAACAGAATAACAGGGTTAATTATAAGTTATGCTAGATCTTTTTAATCGTTGGTTTCAGAGACACTTTTCTGATCCACAGGTCATTTTTTTAGTCGTTTTCCTCATTTTATCATTTACTATTGTTCTTGTTTTTAATGACACCTTAGCACCTGTTTTTGCGGCCATTGTCATTGCCTATTTGCTGGAAGGTCTGGTGGTTTTATCTGATCGTCTGATTAAACGTCGGCAGATTTCCGTTATTCTTGTTTTTGTGGGTTTTTTAACGGTATTAATGCTGACTCTTTTTGTCATAACGCCGCTCTTGTGGGAGCAGATAACAGACTTAATTACGGACACACCTAAATATATTGAGCAGGGACGACAATTAATATTGCAACTGCCCACACATTATAGTTTTATCTCTGAAAATGCTGTATTAGAAATCTTTTCTCTGATTCAGTCTCAGGTAACAACAATGGGTAAACATGTATTAACTTTCTCTTTAAGTTCCATTCAAGGCAGTATTACCATCATGATCTACCTGATTCTGGCTCCTGTGTTAGTGTTTGTCTTTTTAAAAGACAAGGACATGATTCTGGGTTGGTTTATGCGTTTTTTTCCAAAAGATACCCAGCTTTCCACTCAGGTCTGGTATGAAATGGATCAGCAGATTGGTAACTATGTGCGCGGAAAGTTCTGGGAAATTACCATCATTTCAGTGATGTGTTTTATTACCTTCTCATTTCTCGGCTTGAAATATGCCTTGCTGATTTCAATTCTGGTGGGCTTATCCGTTGTGGTACCCTATATCGGTGCTACGGTAGTGACCATTCCTGTGGCACTCATCGCATTTTTTCAATGGGGATGGACTGCTGATTTCGCCTGGTTAATGCTTGCCTATGGTATTATCCAGGCTTTGGATGGTAATGTGATTGTGCCCTTATTATTTTCAGAAGTGGTTAATCTTCATCCTGTGGCTATTATTGTCGCCATTTTATTTTTTGGCGGGCTATGGGGTTTTTGGGGAGTATTTTTTGCCATACCTCTGGGCACGCTGGTCAGTTCAGTGATAACCGTATGGCCGTCACTACCTGATGAGCAAGTCAATGCCTCGTCTTAATATTCTTTTATCACTACTCCTGTTTTGCACCGTATTGTGCAAAAGCATGGATATTTATGCTGATAATGCCAAACAGGTTTCCTGGCCCTTTGCCACAGGTGAAATGCTTTATTATAAACTCAGTTATATACCCATGACCTATGAAAATGCTTGATTTTTATAGAGAAGAAGATCAAAATTATCCAATGACGCAAATTACTCTCACAGCCCATGAA
>JAIVER010000104.1 GCA_023864145.1 Thiohalomonas sp.
TTCATGGCCTGTGAGAGTAATTTGCGTCATTGGATAATTTTGATCTTCTTCTCTATGAAAATCAAGCATTTTCATAGGTCATGGGTATATATTACTTAATAGCAATTGTGATTCCATGGCAATTAAATTACTCACTTTTGATTTAGATGATACTCTCTGGCCTTGTATGATCACC
The DNA here is from genome assembly GCA_023864145.1 of Thiohalomonas sp. Taxonomy (GTDB): domain Bacteria; phylum Pseudomonadota; class Gammaproteobacteria; order GRL18; family GRL18; genus GRL18. The sequence goes on from JAIVER010000104.1 coordinate 176, forward strand.
ATCATGCGCACTGAAGAGCAGCTCCACCAGTGGTTTATCAAAGATCACCCCGGCATTTCCAGCCAATACTCAATTAAACAATTACGTCAAAAACGTCAGCAATTAGCAAAAAAACATCAGCATATTGCCCACGATTTAACAGCTCTGAGAAAAAAATCCTTTTTAGAATTAGCCGTAGAGATGAATTATTCTCCCGAAAAAGAGCAGCAGTTTATTCAGGATGCATTTGAACTTTATATTTTAGAACGAAATAAAGTCAGCTTATATGACGATGTTATTCCCACTTTAGAACTCTTAAAAACAGATTCCCTGTTAGGCGCAGTCTCTAGCGGTAATGCCGATATCTATCGAATTGGTCTTGGACACTTATTTAAATTTTCCTGGTCTGCTGCGGATGCCGGTCAGCAAAAGCCCCACCCTATTGTATTTGACTCATTAATGGATAAGTACAATCTAAAACCTACTGAGATTATTCATATTGGCGATGATCCTATCAGTGATATAGAAGGTGCCCGGCAATCAGGGATTCGTGCCATCTGGTTAAATCGTAACCATATACCCTGGCCAAATGGACTTAATTCACCTTTCATAGAGATAAATCAATTAAATCAATTGCCAGCAATTCTTAAGACGTTATAATCGAAGTAATCAAATTTCCAGAGATTAACAGAGACTAATGACTCAATGGCTTATGTAATTACCTCCATTGCTAGTATTTTATTCCTAACTAGCCTGATGCTTCTGCTTTTTACTTCCACGATGAAGAAAATACTTTTTTTCTTCTTTGCACCACGCTGGATTAATGTCGTAATTGTCATACGTATGCTCATGGGATTTATTATTATTGCGGCAGCCCCTTTTACCGGCTTTCCTAATATGATGCTTTTTCTGGGAATTGCCGTTATCTTTTTGGGTATGACCATGCCTTTTTTCTCTGAAAGGAGTCTGGATGAAATGGCTCTATGGTGGCAAGAGCAATCTAAATGGATGCTACGTCTTTATGCGCTGATCTTTGCACCTATCTGGATGTTTTTTATCTTTGCATCACTACCTGATCACACACTTTTGGAAGAAATCTTACAGTATATCCTTCCTCATACTCATTAAATCAGTAAGCAGATACCACTTTTTTCATACCCTTCTTGAGATTATCAACAGTTAGTCTGCAATCAATGAAAAAGCATCTACAAGCCTTATTATTCCTGCTAAAATGATTGTTTTGGTATGAATCACTGGTCTGTCAATATGTCTGAAATTACGTCGTCACCTGCAAACACTCAACAGCAAGTCAAAAGCGAACGCTTTGCTCTGTTAGAATCTCAACTTAAAGAACGTATCCTGTTTCTCGATGGTGCCATGGGCACCATGATCCAGCAATATGAATTAGGTGAAGCAGATTATCGCGGTGAACATTTTAAAGACTGTGCTTCAGATGTCAAAGGCAATAATGACCTGCTTTCTATTACTCAGCCGCAGATCATTAAGACGATTCATAGTCAGTACCTCGAAGCCGGTGCAGATATTATTGAAACCAATACCTTTAGTTCAACCAGCATAGCGATGGCTGACTATAATATGGAAGAGCTGGCGTATGACTTGAATGTTGCGTCAGCTCAGATTGCCCGTGAAGCAGCCGATGAAGCCGCTGAAAAAGATGGACAGCCACGCTTTATCGCCGGAGTGCTTGGTCCCACTAATCGCACAGCCAGTATATCACCTGATGTCAACGATCCCGGTTTTCGTAATGTCAGCTTTGATGAATTAGTTGATGCTTACTATGACGCTACCCGAGGTCTGGTTGATGGCGGCGCTGATATTTTATTAATCGAAACCATCTTTGACACTCTCAATGCCAAAGCCGCCGTTTTTGCGGTTAAAAAACATTTTGACGATCATGCCATAGAATACCCCGTCATGATCTCCGGTACGATTACCGACAAGTCCGGTCGTACCTTATCAGGTCAGACAACCGAAGCCTTTTATAATGCCTTAAGCCATGCCGAGCCAATATCCATTGGTTTAAACTGTGCTCTGGGTGCTGGTGATCTACGTGCCTATGTTGAAGAATTATCCACTATTGCCAGCTGTGCGGTATCTGCCCACCCTAATGCCGGCCTGCCTAATGAATTAGCTGGCTATGATGAATCACCCGAGCAAATGGCTGAACAGCTTGAAGAATGGGCTGAATCTGGTTTTATCAATATTATTGGTGGTTGTTGTGGTACTTCACCTAACACCATTCGTGCCATAAAAGCAGCTATAGAAAAACATGCTCCACGCATAATTCCAGAAAAAGACAGACAATGTCGCCTTTCCGGTCAGGAACCCTTTAATATCAATGATAACTCATTATTTATTAATGTCGGTGAGCGCACCAATGTCACCGGTTCTGCCCGTTTTCTTCGTCTTATCAAGGAAGAAAACTATGAAGAGGCCATCTCAGTTGCCCAGCAGCAAGTTGAAAGCGGCGCACAAATAATTGATATCAATATGGATGAAGCCATGCTTGACGGTGTGGCAGGCATGACCCGTTTCTTAAATCTTATTGCCGCCGAGCCGGAAATCGCCAAAGTACCGGTGATGCTGGACTCTTCCAAATGGGATGTCATTGAAGCCGGCTTAAAATGCATACAGGGTAAAGGCATTGTTAACTCCATCAGCCTTAAAGAAGGTGAAGAGCTCTTTATCCACCACGCCCGGCTGATACGACGCTATGGTACAGCCGCCATTGTCATGGCCTTTGATGAAGATGGCCAGGCAGATACACAGGCTCGAAAAATTGAGATTTGTACCCGCTCTTATAAAATATTGACTGATCAGGTGGGTTTTCCACCTGAAGATATTATCTTTGACCCCAATATTTTTGCTGTGGCAACCGGTATTGATGAGCATAATAATTATGGCGTAGACTTTATTGAAGCCACCCGGGTTATTAAACAAACACTGCCCTATGCCAAAGTCTCGGGTGGTGTCTCTAATGTGTCTTTCTCTTTTCGCGGCAATAACCCGATTCGTGAAGCCATTCATGCAGTCTTTTTATACCATGCCATTCAGGCTGGAATGGATATGGGTATTGTTAATGCCGGTCAACTGGCCATTTATGATGACATACCTGCAGAGTTGCGTGATAAAGTAGAAGATGTCGTACTGAACCGCAATCCAAATGCCACTGATGCCCTATTGGACATTGCAGAAAGCTATCGCGGTAAAGCTATTGGCGGGAAAAATGTTCCGCAAAAAGATGACTCCTGGCGACAGCTTGATGTCGGCGCACGTCTAAGTCATGCACTGGTCAAGGGCATTACCGAATTCATTGATGAGGATAGCGAAGAAGCACGCCTGCAATTTGCTGAACCGATAGAGGTCATTGAAGGTCCGTTAATGGATGGCATGAATACTGTTGGTGATTTATTCGGCAGCGGCAGAATGTTTTTACCACAGGTGGTCAAATCCGCCCGGGTGATGAAAAAGGCTGTTGCCTGGCTGATGCCATTCATTGATGCTCAAAAGGCAGAAGCAGCAAAAAACGGCAAGTCCGTCATCTCTAACAATGGCAAGATTTTAATGGCGACGGTTAAGGGTGACGTGCATGATATTGGTAAAAATATCGTCGGTGTTGTACTGCAGTGCAACAACTTTGAAATCATTGATATGGGCGTTATGGTACCAGCAGAAGATATTCTAAAAAAAGCAAAAGAAGAGAACTGTGACATTATCGGTTTATCCGGCCTGATCACACCATCACTGGATGAAATGGTGCATATTGCCAAAGAAATGAAGCGACTGAATTTTAACATTCCCATTATATTAGGTGGTGCGACCACTTCGAGCATTCATACTGCGGTAAAGATAGAGCCTGAATATGACCATCCCGTTGTGCATGTTGCAGATGCCTCACGCGCGGTGGGTATTAGCCAGAGTCTACTGTCGAATAAATTAAAAGATGACTTTGTGAAATCAGTCTCTGAAGAATATCAGGCGATTCGTGATGCCCGAGCTGACAAAGGCAGTAAAACCAATCAAATCACCATTTCTCAGGCTCGTAGTAACAAACTTCCTGTTAACTGGACTGGTGACTCTACGCCCACCAAGCCAGAGTTTCTGGGCAGCAAAACATTTAGCGATTTTCCTCTATCTGAATTAAAAGAATATATCGACTGGGGTCCCTTTTTCCAGACATGGGAACTCAAAGGCCGTTTTCCTGCTATCCTGGATAATGAAAAATATGGTGAAGAAGCCCGTAAAGTGTATCAGGATGCCACAGACATGCTGGATAAAATTATTAATAAGAAATGGCTTAAAGCCAATGCCATTATTGGTTTTTATCCAGCTAATTGTATTAACGATGATGACATCGAACTATATCAGGATGAGACACGTACAGAAGTGTTAGAAACATTTCACTTCCTGCGTCAGCAAATGAAAAAACCTCAAGGTAAATACAATCAGTGTCTAGCCGATAATATCGCTCCCAAAGACTCTGGAGTTGAAGATTATATCGGTACATTTGCCGTCACCACAGGTATCGGTATTGAAACTAAACTGGCTGAGTTTGAAAAAGAACATGATGATTACCAGTCAATCATGCTCAAAGCACTGGCCGACAGATTAGCTGAAGCCTTTGCCGAAAAGATGCATGAGCTGGTACGCAAAGATTACTGGGGTTATGCCAATGATGAAGCTTTAAACAATGAAGCACTGATAACAGAGCAGTATCAAGGTATTCGCCCGGCACCCGGCTATCCTGCCTGCCCTGATCACACAGAAAAGGCAACATTATGGGACTTGATGGACGTTAAACAAAAGACAGGGATTGAACTCACCAGCAGTTATGCTATGATGCCTGCAGCGGCCGTCTCCGGCATGTATTTCTCTCATCCTCAGGCCCGTTATTTCGGCACCGGTAAAATCCATAAGGATCAGGTTGAGAACTATGCACAACGTAAAGGCATATCAATAGAAGAAGCTGAACGCTGGTTATCACCTGTACTGAGTTATTAAAGGTAGTATTATTAACACACTCTTCTATATCCATGGTCCCATATGCAGTTGACTCTTGTTACCTTTAAAATCAAGTAGTTATATTAAAACAAAAGAAGAACCTACACATCAACCTATACTAATAAAATAGACAGGCATTGAAAAATGCCTGTTTTCCTCTATCCCTGTCCATAATTCCTACATCATACCACATTCAAATCAGTTACAATATTAGCACTTGTTAATGCTTGTAGAAAACACCATGTAAAAGCTAGAGGAGATCATGGGTATATTATTAGAGAATTATATCCGCTTATCCTGGCCGATTTAAAAGATGCAGCGTTACCTTCTTGACATAGGAGCGTCAATGCCGTAGTTGAACCTAAAAAAATCAGTTAACCCTGCCAGCAACCAAAATTTAGCATAAACAACCTAAAAGTCTGACTCATTATGTTCTATGAAGGAGCT
>JAIVER010000105.1 GCA_023864145.1 Thiohalomonas sp.
TTTTCATGGGCTGTGAGAGTAATTTGCGTCATTGGATAATTTTGATCTTCTTCTCTATGAAAATCAAGCATTTTCATAGATCATGGGTATAAAAAAGCCTGTAGACAAAATAGAATTTGTCTACAGGCTTTTTTATTAGAGAGGTATTGGAACTATTTAAGCCTTGTCTGGAGCAACCGCTTCTTCACAAACGCCTTTAAGTTGACCATTTTGCATCATTTCAAGAATAATATCACCACCACCGGTTAATTCATGGTTGATGTAGATTTGTGGAAAAGTAGGCCAGTCAGCATAACGAGGCAGATTTTCAAAAATCTCTGGATCGGCTAATACATTCACATAAGAAAACTCAACACCAGTACTTGTCAGCGCTTCTGCAGCACGGTCAGAAAATCCGCAAGACGGCATTTGTGGTGTGCCTTTCATAAAAATCACAATAGGATTACTTTTTACTGCATCATCGATACGTTGCATAACGTCCATAAAACTGACCTCATTCGTTGTTAAAAATGTTAGGGGAAAGTTGACTAATTTAATAAGTTAATCCTTATATAAGGATAGCAACATTCGATTTCAAGAGTGATTTTGAGTAAAATCAGCCAACATGGATTTTCAGCCACATTTCTAATAGCGCCATATGCCAGAGTTTACTGCCTTGTAAGCGTGTCATATTCTCTTCGGCTTCCGGATTTTTCAGCAATCGCTGGATATGGGCTGGTTCAAAAACACCTCGCTCCCGACAGCGTTGAGAAGTCAAGACATCCGTCATCATATCCAAAAATTCACCACGCACATATTTTAATGTCGGCATGGGGAAATAGCCCTTAGGACGGTCAATCACGGCATCAGGGATTTTCCCCCGAGCGATGGTTTTTAACATATGTTTGCCGCCCTGCTTGCCGATCTTATATTGGGAAGGCATCTGTGCGGCCAGTTCCACCAGCTTATGATCTAAAAAGGGCACCCTGGCTTCTAATCCCCAAGCCATGGTCATATTATCCACTCGCTTAAGCGGATCATCGACAATTAATGTGGTGGTATCCATGCACAGTACTTTATCTAAATAATCATCAGCATAAGGTGCTGTCAGTAAGTCATTAACCAGTTCGCTGGTATAATCCTTTCCATGATAAGGCGAACGGACTGCCTGTAAGAATTCATCATGAGGCAGATCAAAATAATAAGGGGCGAAACAGTCGACTTCACTACCCTTTTTGCGGCGCTCTCTATCACGAGCGGCCTTCACCATTTTTGGGTACCAGAAATATCCGGCAAAAACTTCATCGGCACCCTGACCACTTTGTACAACCTTAACTTCTTGCGATACTTTTTCTGAGAGCAGATAAAAGGCCACAGCATCCTGACCAACCATGGGCTCTGCCATGTGCGTAATAGCTTCAGGTAAGCGTTCCAGTACTGATTGGTTAGAGATCATGTATTTATGATGAATGGTATTATAACGTTCAACAACCTGATCACTGTATTCAAATTCACTGCCTTGCTCATCACCGATATCTTTGAAGCCGATAGAAAATGTGCGAATATCATTCACACCTGCTTCGGCCAGCAAAGCCACCAGTAAGCTTGAATCCAGACCACCGGAGAGCAGCACTCCAACGGGCACATCGGCGACTGTTAAGCGTTTTTTGACCGCTTCCATCAGGCTGTCATGAATAGCTTCAGTCCAGTCGGCTTCACTCCAACTGGCTTTAGCGGGATCTCGATTTGCTTTGAGGTGCCAGTATCGATAATGCTGCATACCTCCATTCGCATCTATTTTAAGTGTTGTACCCGGAGCAAGCTTTTTCACACCTTCCAGAATGGTATCCGGAGCTGGTATTACCGCATGTAATGTTAGTTGGTGATGTAAACCTATAGGATTAATTTCTGTATTGATATGTCCGGCAGCCAATAGCGCCTGCATATTAGAAGCAAAAACAAAGCGATTAATGTCCAGACTATAATACAGTGGTTTAATACCCAGACGATCACGGGCAACAAATAAACTATAATCACACAAATCTAATATGGCAAAAGCAAACATGCCGTGCAGTCGTTCAACGCATTGCTCACCCCAATGAGCATAGGCTTTGAGGATCACTTCAGAATCACCCTCAGAGAAAAAATGATAGCCTTTACCCGTCAACTCTTTGCGTAATTCAGAGTAATTATAGATAGTGCCATTAAAAACTAACGCAAGCTGAAGCTCATTATCCACCATTGGCTGATTGGATCGTTCCGAGAAATCAATAATAGAGAGTCTTCGATGCCCAAGCGCTATGGAACCTTCATGAAATACGCCTTTATTATCCGGACCACGACGTTCCAGTTTCTGCAACATGTTGTCAATAACTTTGAGATCCGGCTTTGAAGCATCAAAATGATAATCACCACAGATACCACACATAATTAAACCTTTTTTCTTCTTATTTAATAATTGAAATAGAAGCAGTTTACTCTTGCGGCCTGACGTTAATCACCACTAATTTAGAAATCACCCGGGAAACGCCCTGAGTACTTTTTGCAATAGAAATGACGATCAGTGCACCTTCATTTGAACTGACATTACCCGCCAGTGTCACCACACCGGCATTCACTTCAATACCAATATCTTCAGGATTGATAGCTTCTGATGCGCTGCGACTGATGGGAGAAAAGGCATTTTTATCGCCATAAAGCTCACGTTCTCTCTCTATCGCTGCACGCATTTCTTTTTGCTCTTCTGCTTTTATTTCTTCGTTACTGTCAACACCTGGAATCCAGTCTGTGGTATCCCTGACAGTACTGCATGCTGACATTGTCTGAGCGACTGCTGCTATTAAACCAGTTGTTAGAATACTCTTATTATTCATTATTCCCATTTCCCATTTCCCATTTCCCAAATCAGGTTAAAAGTTAGGTTAAATTACCCCAGCCGCCGCCGCCGGGTGTTTTTATTGTTAATTTTTGTCCCGCCTGAGCAGTAAAAAAAATTTTACCGGCTAACAACTCACCGTCCAGAGAATTCTCTCCCACTTTACCATCCTGACCACCGGCTAATCCCCAGGGAGAGTAATGGCGTCGTTCAGTGAGCAAGGTGATCTGTGTTGCCTGCAAAAATTCAACTTCACGAATCAAGCCCATTCCCCCGGCATTAAGCCCCTGACCACCTGATGCTTCACGCAGACAATAACGAGTCACTCGTAGCGGGTAATGATGTTCTAATGATTCAATCGGTGTATTTAAGGTATTGGTCATATGTGCCTGAGCACCACTTAATCCGGGATAAGCCTGACTGGCGCCATGACCTCCGCCAATTGTCTCATAATAATCCCATTGATTGTTAATTTCCCGACTTCCCATGGCAACATTATTCATCGTGCCATAACTGGCTGATGGAATTTTTCCAGGCAGTAAATTATTATTTTTTTCATCTGTTTTTAGCATAAGTTGTGCTAATGCACCCAATAGCACATCTACAACCCGTGTTGAGGTTTCAACATTACCCGCAGCAACAGCAGCAGGATATTTAGCATTAAGCAAACAGCCTTCCGGTGCCTGCAGCTCTATCATTCTAAAAGTACCGGCACAGGCGGGGGTTTGTGCTGGCATTAAACAGCGAAACACATAATAGACAGCTGCTGCTGCGACAGAAAGCGGGCAATTGATATTGCCTTTTACCTGTTGTTCTGTTCCGGTAAAATCCACTTTAATACCCTGCTCATTAATATGGATAGCCACTTTAATTTTAATATCTGTTTGTCCCGCACCATCATCATCCATAAAATCTTGAAAACAATAAGTACCATTGGGCACTTTTGCCAATGCACTTCTGGCAATACGCTCACCATAATCATTCAAATGCACTAAGGCTGAAACAAAATGTTTGCCATTCAGTTGCTTAATTAATTCATTTAAACGAATGACACCCGTCTGGTTGGCACTGATTTGTGCCAGAAAATCACCCTTTTCTGAATCCGGACGACTCATATTAGATGTAATATTTGCCAGTATTGAATCATCCACTCGCTCATTACGCATAATGAATGCAGGAGAAATAATCAGTCCTTCTTCATGAAGTGAATGAGACATCGGCATGGATCCTGGTGTATCTGCACCAATATCAGCATGATGAGCACGATTAACCACAAAAACTATAGGCTTATCGTCATTTTGTTTGTTATCATTGGAAAAGACGGGGGCAATCATAGTGACGTCAGGTAAATGCGTGCCGCCCAGATACGGGTTATTCAACACTAACATATCGCCATGATGCCATGATTGGGTTTTGACGATATCGGCCATCGCATAGGCCATACTACCAAGGTGCACGGGGATATGAGCAGCTTGAGCGCAAAGTTCACCTGTGCCGTCAAAAACAGCACATGAATAGTCCAGACGATCTTTGATATTCGGTGAAAAAGCACTACGACGTAACACAGCACCCATTTCTTCACAAATGGATTCAATGCGACTAACAAAGATACTCAGTTCAATAGGATTCATAGTTAGACAGGCCACTCACTCAATACTTTAGTAAACACATATTTTAGCCTTATTACCCGCTTGATAAAGATAAAAATCAAAAAACTTTTAATAACCAACCTTTTTAATGTGGTATTATAGTAAAAAATCTTTTATACTTTGTTCAAAATAACTATTTAAGTTAAGAACAAATAAACCACAATGGAGTAATAACATGGCTTTTGAATTACCCGCTTTACCTTATGAAAAAAACGCACTGGCACCTTATATTTCTGAAGAGACTCTTGAGTTTCATTATGGCAAACATCACAACACTTATCTTGTTAATTTGAATAATCTTGTTGCTGGTACTGATTTTGAAGGTATGTCTTTAGAGTCAATCATTCAAAAATCTGATGGCGGCATCTTCAATAATGCGGCACAAGTATGGAATCACACTTTCTACTGGAATTGCCTGAGCCCTAATGCTGGCGGTAAACCAACAGGTGCCATTGCTGATGCCATTAATTCAACATTCGGTTCATTTGATAAATTCAAAGAAGAATTTACAGCGGCTTGTGTGACTAACTTTGGTTCTGGTTGGACATGGTTAGTTAAAAACAGCGCTGGCGCCATTGAAATCGTCAAAACTTCCAATGCCGGCTCTCCTCTGACTAATGGCGTTACTCCGCTAATGACCTGTGATCTTTGGGAGCATGCTTACTATATTGATTACCGTAACGCCCGTCCTGACTATGTTGCTGCATTCTGGAATCTGGTTAACTGGGACTTTGTTAATAGCAACCTTTAAATCCAGTAAAAAGTCATTCCTCAATGACTTTATTTTACTACAGAGTGTGATAGATATGACATAAGATGTCTCCATAACACTCGCTATAATGTGCTATAGTTACACTAAATTACTATAAAAATCGTAACTACTCAGCGTGTTTAGATTTTGCCCAAATTCTAGGCCTTTTTGCACGGAAAATGTGAGCATATACAAATATCTGACCATTTGAGTACAAAAATAACGACGAAGTTGGGTAAAAGATGAATACGCTGAGTAGTTACTAAAAATCTTGGTATACCCAATCAACTTGAAAATACAGGATCGAACACTTGGAAATTATCATTAATTCGAGAATCTAATGATTTTCCAATGCTCGGTAAAATT
>JAIVER010000106.1 GCA_023864145.1 Thiohalomonas sp.
TTTACCGAGCATTGGAAAATCATTAGATTCTCGAATTAATGATAATTTCCAAGTGTTCGATCCTGCATTTTCAAGTTGATTGGGTATAGCTTGTTAATTCAAGCAGCATTTTGTTCAGTCTGCTAACAAAAGTGGGCGGATCTTCTAACTGACCACCTTCACTGAGTAAAGCCTGTTCAAACAAAATACGAGTCCAGTCGTCAAAACATTCACCGTCAACATCAGTGCTTAAACGTTTAATCAATGGATGTTCAGGATTCAGTTCAAAAATAGGCTTATGGCCCATGACATCCTGACCTGCCTGCTTTAATAGACGTTCAAGATTAGCACTCATATCGTGCTCACCAGTGACTAAACAAGCCGGGGAATCAGTCAGACGGTGAGTCATGCGTACTTCTTTAACATCATCACCTAGAGAATCAGTTATTTTCTTCAGGAAGTCTTTATATTCTTCCTGAGTTTTTTCCTGTTCTTTTTTCTCTTCTTCATTTTCCATATCACCCAGGTCTAATTCACCACGGGCAACTGAAATAATGTTCTTTTCTTCATGTGCAGGCAGAGAAGAGATTAAGAATTCATCGACTCTATCCGTTAATAACAATACCTCAATGCCTTTTTTACGAAACACTTCAAGATGCGGGCTGTTTTTAGCCGCAGCAAAACTATCAGCAGTGATATAATAGATATCCTTCTGCCCTTCTTTCATACGGGAGATGTAATCATCTAGAGACACCTCCTGATCTTCTTTATCATCAATAGTACTGGAGAAGCGTATTAATTTGGCAATTTTATCACGATTGGCAAAATCTTCACCCGGACCTTCTTTGATAACACGACCAAATTCTTTCCAGAACGTCTGATAATCTTCTTTCTCATTATTAGCCATTTTCTCTAATAAAGTCAGCACTTTTTTCACAGAACCGGAACGGATATTATCCAGTACTTTTGAGTTTTGCAGGATTTCACGCGAAACGTTGAGCGGCAAATCATTAGAATCAATCACCCCTTTCACAAAACGCAGATAATTCGGCATCAATTTTTCAGTTTTATCCATAATAAAAACACGACGAACATAAAGTTTTATACCATGCTGACGTTCACGATCCCACATATCAAACGGTGCACGTTTTGGAATAAAGAGTAAGGACGTATATTCATACTTTCCTTCTACCTGGTTATGAGAACGAGCCAGTGGTTCTTCAAAATCATGACCAACATGCTTATAGAATTCTGTGTATTCTTCTTCAGTAATATCATTTTTTGAACGTGTCCATAATGCGGAAGCACTATTAACTGTTTCATATTCAATAACATCTTCAACTTCTTCAGGCTCTTCACCGTCTTCAGTCGGCATTGGAGGCATTGCTTCTTTAAGCATCTCAATAGGAACAGTGATATGATCAGAATATTTGCGCGCAATTGTTCTTAAACGTGAGCCATCAAGTAACTCATCTTCATCATCTTTTAAATGCAGGGTGATTTCTGTACCGCGACTATCTTTGTGAACTGTTTCAATACTAAAGTCACCTTCACCGCCAGATTCCCATAGCACTGCTTGATCTCCTGCTGTACCGGCACGACGGGTACATAGAGTAATTTTATCAGCAACAATAAACCCCGAGTAAAACCCCACACCGAATTGACCAATGGCATTAGCATCTTTCTTTTGGTCACCAGTAAGCGAATCAAGAAACTCACGAGTACCTGACTTAGCAATGGTACCAATATTTTCCACCACTTCATCACGTGACATACCAATACCATTATCAGAAATAGTAATAGTACGAGCATCTTTATCAAATGAAAGTGAGATTTTCAGTTCTGTATCATCTTCATATAACTTGCTTTCACTAATGGCTTCAAAACGCAATTTATCAATAGCATCGGAGGCATTGGAGACCAACTCTCTTAAAAAGATTTCTTTATTACTATACAGCGAGTGAATCATTAATTTTAATAATTGGTTCACTTCTGTCTGAAAGCCTAGTGTTTCCTTATGTGCTTCAACGCTCATTCATTTTCCCCTTAGGACTAGATTCGATTGAATATTTAATAATAATAATGCTAGGAAATGGGGGGTTAATATCAGATTTTCAAGGGTTCAGTCACAATAAACCCTAAGCTAAGAAAATTGATAAAGGTATCAGTTAATATTTGTTTAACTGCAATGGCTCAGTGTATCTCTCTTTACTATCATAGTATAACCATATCATTTACATGGGAATTCTAAATTTTACATTAACCTGCTGTTTTTATATACTTTATTCACTTCAAGAAAACTAGAATCAAAAATGAATATTAGACGTTAAGTCTATGCTATTTTATGTCAATAGTTAATTTAATTGAATATGTTAAGACATTGAATTATCAAACAATTTATTTTTGTCTGACAGAACTGTACAAAAAATAAGCAATTTATATAGAAGTGAATAATAGAGGTATTTTGACGCTGTTATTCAAACTTATTAACAAAGTTACCCACAGGTTCTGTGGATTATTTGATAACGATATTATCACAATCTGACAGCAGCATATATAGCTTTATACTGTAATTAGGATTTACTTACTGAATAGTGATTTTTTAACATATGTTTCTAAAATAAGTTTCTCATATTATGTTCTCAAATAGTCTTCTCGAATAGTTCTACATAATCAGTTAAAATAAGTGGTTTTAGGACATATTTAGCTAATTTTAAAAAAGCCTTTAGCTACTACATTTAAAAGGATAAAGAATGCCAACTATCACTATCAATACTAAACCATTCGATGATCAAAAGCCGGGAACCTCCGGACTTCGCAAAAAAGTAACACATTTCCAGCAAGCTCATTATCTTGAAAATTTTGTTCAGTCTATCTTTGATTCAATTGGTGATTTTAAAGGTAAAACACTGGTATTAGGTGGGGATGGACGCTATTACAATCAGGATGCCATACAAATCATTCTAAAAATGGCCGCGGCTAACGGATTTACAAAAGTATTTGTAGGCCAAAATGGTATTTTATCAACACCTGCAGTCTCAGTGATCATTCGTAAAAAACAAACTTTTGGCGGTATTATTTTATCCGCCAGCCATAATCCCGGTGGACCTGATGAAGATTTTGGTATTAAGTACAATACTGACAATGGCGGTCCGGCACCTGAAAAAATAACCGATGCCATTTATGCCAGAAGCAAAGAAATTGCTCACTATCTGACATTGGACACTGACACCGATATCAATCTCAGCCAATTAGCCACTCATGAACTCAATGGCATGACTATTGAAATTATTGATTCTGTATCTGATTATGCATTACTGATGAATGAATTATTTGATTTCACAGCCATAAAAGACATGATAGCCAATGGCTTTACTCTGTGTTTTGATGCCATGCATGCGGTCACCGGCCCCTATGCAACAGAGATTTTAGAAAATCAATTAGGTTCACCTAAAGGCTCTGTCATTAATGGTATCCCTCTTGAAGATTTTGGTGGTGGTCATCCTGATCCCAATCTGGTTCATGCTCAACATTTAGCTGAACTGATGTTTTCTGAACAGTCACCAGATTTTGGTGCTGCCTCTGATGGTGATGGTGACAGAAATATGATTGTCGGCAATAATATTTTTGTTACTCCCAGTGATAGTCTGGCCATTTTAGCAGCCAATGCAGATCAAGTGCCTGCCTACAAAGGTAAGGTAATAGGAATTGCACGATCAATGCCCACCAGTCAGGCCTCTGATAATGTGGCTAAAAAACTGGGCATCGACAGTTATGAAACCCCTACTGGCTGGAAATTTTTTGGCAATCTCATGGATGCGGACAAAGTCACTCTATGCGGTGAAGAGAGCTTTGGTACAGGCTCTAATCATATCCGGGAAAAAGATGGTCTCTGGGCAGTACTTTCCTGGTTAAACATCCTCGCATCACGGAAAGAATCTGTCTCCGATATTGTACATGAGCATTGGCAGGAATATGGCCGTAATTATTATTCACGTCATGATTATGAAGCCATTGAAACGGATAAAGCAAACCATGTTATGTCTGGTTTACGTGATAAAGTTAAGACACTCACCGGCACACAATTAGGTACTCTAACGGTGAGTTATAGTGATGATTTTAGTTACACCGATCCCATAGATAACAGCATTAGTGATCAGCAAGGCATTCGTATTGGTTTTAGCAACGGTTCACGAATTGTTTTCAGATTATCCGGAACAGGCACCAGTGGTGCAACCCTGCGGATTTATTATGAGAGTTATGAGACAGACTCTGAACAATTAAATGAGGAAACTCAGCAGCCTTTAAAAGAATTGATTGAACAGTCACTTATAGTCAGTGATCTCCAATCGCTTACCGGACGGACTGAACCGACGGTTATTACTTAAAAAAGGTACTAAATACTCATGTTCACAGGCATTGTACAAACGACAGCAGCAGTTATTAATTTTGTTAAAAAAGAGAATTTTCAAACTCATATTATTGAGCTGGACGATTTTTTAATTGATGGTCTGCAAATTGGTGCTTCGATTGCACACAATGGCTGCTGTCTGACTGTCACTGAAATTAATGGCAATCATGTTTCATTTGATTTAATGCAGGAAACCTTGAAGGTGACCAATCTTGGTGATTTAAAGGTCGGCAGCCCCGTTAATATTGAGCGAGCTGCCCGCTTTGGTGATGAAATTGGTGGTCATCAAATGTCTGGTCATATTTTATTTACAGCGACAGTGACAGAAGTCATTCAAAGTGAAAATAATTGCCAGATCTGCTTTCAGATACCCGAACAATTTAAACGTTTTATTTTTTCTAAAGGCTATATTGCTATTGATGGTATTAGTTTAACCATTGGTGATGTTAAAGACAGCACATTTAATGTCAATTTAATTCCTGAGACATTACAGCGTACAAATATAGGGACACGCAAACCAGGTGACCGTATTAATATTGAAATTGATCCTCAAACTCAGGCTATTGTTGAAACCGTTGAACGCATTATGTCTGGTAAGTAAAATCCGATTTTTAATTTAACTATTTTATTTCAACTATGGAATAACAGGAATCACCGCATAAAGTTTTCATTTCAGAGTAACTGATTTATTTGACTCTTTAAATTTCATATACCTAATCAACTTGAAAATTATCATTAATTCGAGAATCTAATGATTTTCCAAGTGTTCGATCCTGCATTTTCAAGTTGATTGGGTATACAAGCAGTTAAAAAAGAAAATAGCGGTTGATGAGTCGATTTATTTTATGGACGCGGTTCACCCCACACAAGCGACAAAAATCACTTCTGGCTGGATAAGAATAGGAACGGATAAACCAATCAAAACCACAGGAAGCAGGGCACGACTGAACATTGTTAGTGCCATCCAATTGGCTCAGTTAGCGAACGCGGTCAGTTCACAATATGATACGGTCAATGCAGTCTCCATGATGGATTTTATTGAATCTCTTCGTTGGAAAAGCACCAATACTGGCACGATACATTTAGTGCTTGATGGTGCGGGTTATCACAGAGCTCAAGTTTTAAAAGATAAAGCAGAACAATTAGATATTAAA
>JAIVER010000107.1 GCA_023864145.1 Thiohalomonas sp.
TCATGGGCTGTGAGAGTAATTTGCGTCATTGGATAATTTTGATCTTCTTCTCTATGAAAATCAAGCATTTTCATAGGTCATGGATATATAATTTTTATATCAAAGAAGCAGTTTCTCAGACTACCGGTAATTTGATTACTATTTTTGCACCGCCCTCAGAAGAATTTTCTGCCAGGATAGAACCGCCATGCTCTTCAATAATTTTTTTCACAATAGCCAGACCAAGGCCCGTGCCCTTGGGTTTATTAGTCACATAGGGGTCAAAAATATTAATGAGTAGATCCTCTGGGAATCCCGGCCCATCATCAGTTAACTCTAAAATGCTCCAATATTGATTATTCACTTCCAATAAGCTGGTTTTTACTTTCAGATGGATTTGATCTTGTTCAGAAGCTGCCTCCACTGCATTTTTAATCAGGTTATGAAAAACCTGTCTTAAACGTCCCTGATCAGCTTCAACCAGAGTACCACTAATGGCTAAATCCTGTTCAATAGTGAGTTTGTTGTTAGCACGATAGAGATCCACCACCTCCATCAACAAACTTTCTATCTCCAGTGGATGCATTTTTAATTCCGGCATTTTGGCATATTCTGAAAATCCTCTCACCATATCTTTCATGCTGTCGACCTGGTTAATAATAGTCGATGTTAAGCGATCCAGAGTTTCCGCATCTTTTGCATCCATTGTTTTTAAGTATTTATGACGCAGGCGTTCAGCTGACAGCTGAATAGGTGTGAGCGGATTTTTAATCTCATGAGCCAGACGTCTTGCCACTTCACCCCATGCGGCATCTCGTTGTGCCTGGACCAGAGAGGTGACATTTTCAATCACGATAACATAACCGCCGTCAGCAAGCGCATTAGCCCGGCAAAGCAAGGTTTTTCGACCATCTGACTCATTCAGAGTCACCTCTTCACTCCAGTGTTTTATACGATTTTGGATTGATGTCATTATCCATCGAATAAGTGATTCTAATTCCGGTTTTTCTTTAGTCAATTGAAATAATGACAGGCCAAGATATTCATTAACATTAATTCCTAAAATCAAACTGGCTTCGGGATTACTGGTACGAATTTCTTTATTTTGCGACAAACTGATAATACCTGATGACAGGTTGCTTAACACAACTTCCAAATAATCTCTTTGCTGCTTGGCTTGCTGGTGACTTTCTTCCAGGGCATTGTGTGTTTGTGACAGGCGACGAACCATTTTATTAAATGATTGAATCAATAAGCCGAAGTCATCATCATTGAGCAGCGGAATAGGCTTATGATATTCACCTTCAGCAACAGCTTGAGTACCTTCAGCCAGATCTCTGATAGGGGCTGCAATTCTTTTGGCGGAGTAAAAGGCCGCCCAGATGGCACTTAAAATGCCCAGAAGTAAAACCAGTGATAGGGTAAGAGTAAAACTGAGTTTGAGCGGCTGGCGTAGATATACCAGGCCTTTATATTCAGAATATGCCTGCTGCACACTGGCAGCAAGCCTGTGTTGACGTACACTGACAGGAGCCATGGCCTGCAGGATCAAATAACCTTCTTCATTGTCAAAGACAATACGCAGCAATACTCGAATCATGCGATTTGATTCTTCATTTAAATCTAAAACGACATGATCCCATCCCTGCCGCAGCGGTAACAACAAGTCAGAACTGGGCAAATCAGGCACAATATCCCCTTCTTCAACCGAGCTGGATCCCAAAACTCGTCCTCTTGAAGTCATTAAAGTGACTTCATCCACACCACTTTTTTCCCTGATTTCACTCAATGAAACCACTGAAAGAGTATTGAGATCAATCAGAATTTCATCACTGAGGCGACGAATTTGACGCAGCATTGTTTTCTTTTTTTCATCCACCGATGAACGACTTAAATCCATTGCATCTTCTAATGCCTGCTCTACAGTGACATCGAACCAGCTATCAATACTGCGATGAATAAATTGAATGGAAAAGCTATACACCACCAGTGCTGGTAAAACAGCAAGACTGACAAAAATAATCAGCATACGCAAGGTCAATCGTGAACCCGCTACACGCTGACGCAGCTGACGCAGCAAACGCCAGCCCTGACGCGCAATAAGAAATATCAGCATTGCTAAAATAACCAGATTAACCGCTAACAATAAATAATAGAGTTGCTGGAATTGCTCTGCATCCATCGATGCACTGCTGATCATGCGTAGTGAAAAGAACAACATTAACAACATGATAAAAATGGCAACAGGACCACTAAATGCTTTTCTTATCATTCGCTTTACTCTTTTACTTCAGTCACAGGAACACTATTTAAATTACGTTCAAAAACAGCATCATGCTTATTCAATACCGGCACTAAATCTAGATTGTCAGTCATCTGTTCCCGAATTTTGGGTTCGTTACTAATCTGCCACTGATACCATGCACTTTCCAGACGCCAGGATGATGACAAAGAGGCTACCTGTCTTAATGCCGGAGGCAAATGACTGATATCAAGTAAAATACGTATTTGAGCAGAATATTGCCTATTCTTATTGAGTTCTTTATTTTCTATCAAGGTGGCACCCCGAATCGTTCCAAGCACAGCCATCGCATCCTGACGGCTATTAAAAGAATAACGCTCATCTGTAGCGATATTTTTAACTTCATGAACATTCGTCAGGGGATGATAACGCAATTCAAAGAGTTGTCTTGAGCGTTTGATAATAAGATTTCGCCACCAGGGTCGTTCACGTAAGACCTGAACTTCAACAGCAATGGTCAGGGGGATGCCATTTTCCAAAGCATCAACTACGGGATTAGGAAAGTGCATTTTTAGATCAGCGTCAATAGCAATACTATTTTTAAACTCATAAGAGCTTGCTGAAAGCACTTGAAAATCCCCCTTATTGGTCAAATGTGGAAACACATTAAAAAGAAACAAGACAGCCAAAGAACAACTAAGAACAACTGCCAGAATAATCAAAAACTGGCATTTTTGGCAGCGTTTACTTCGTCCAGGTTCAATAATTACTGCATCATTATTAGTAGTCAGACTTGGTATCATTTTCAGACACCTTTTCTGAGTAGAGAATAATAAAAACCATCCATATTATGTTCACCAGGTAAGATTTGACGTCCAAACGGCATACGAATACCCCAGTCAGCCTCAATTAATATTTCTGTTGCATTGCTATTTTTTTGTCTGTTAAGAAACGCCTCTACCTGCCTGTCATTTTCATCTCTTATTATGGAGCAGGTTGCATATAAAAGAAGCCCCCCTGGTTTTAACATCAACCAGAGATTATCCATAATTTGTGCCTGTAGTTGTGTCAAAGCGGCAATATCTTCCTCACGACGCAGTAGTTTAATATCCGGGTGCCGTCTAATCACTCCCGTTGCCGAGCAAGGGGCATCAAGCAAAATCCGGTCAAATTCTTCACCATCCCACCAATCCTGTTTGCTTGCATCTGCAGTCATTAAAAGTAACTTTTCACGTGGGATTTTCAAACGCCGGCTATTTTTCTCAACACGTTTGAGCCGCTCTGAACTCACATCCAGCGCAACGACTTTTTTCAGGCCGGCTTGTTGCTCAAACAGATGCATTGTTTTGCCGCCAGGCGCCGCACAGGCATCTAAAATCAGATCGCTCGGCTGAGGTGATAGTAAACCAGCTGCCAATTGAGGCGCACCATCCTGAACGCTGAGCGCACCTTCTGAAAAGAGCGGTAATTTATCCACCGATAGCGGTTTATCCAAAACAAGAGTATGCCCAAGCAGAGATGTTTCTACTTCAGAAAAAGATATTTCATTTTCCTGCAGCATTTGCTTATAAGTTTCAAGTTCAAATTGCTGATTGATCCTCAAGGTCATGGGTGGGCGCTGATTACCAGCATCCAGTATTGATTCAAGCGGCCGCTCTATTCCCTTCCAGGAACTTTTTATTGCATTAACTAACCACTCGGGATAAGCAAAACGACTATCATAAGAACGATCCACTGCTGCTAACAAAGCATCTTTTTCTCTCAGGAAGCGTCTTAAAATAGCATTGACCAGGCCTTTAGCCCATGACTGTTGTAATTCATCACAGACATTGACTGTTTCTTTAACCACAGCATAATCCGCTTTATCAAGATAATTGAGCTGATATAAGCCAACTAACAAAAGAAAATGAACACTTTTCTTTTTAGGACGCAGAGGTTTGCTCAGCATATTATTTAATAATGGATTAAGACGATAATACCAGCGCAAAACACCAAAACTGATCTCTTGTGCCAGAGGTCGATGTTCTGCCTTTGTTTGCTCCAGATAGCGCGGTAATAAAGTGGCTAGCGAGAGACCTTCTTCGACACACTCCTGAATAATTTTACTCGCTGCAGCCCGAGAAGAGAGGTCCTGACAGGCGGGATGTTTCGATATTTTAAGACTGTGCTGTTTTGTTTTCACTATGACTTCTTCATTCAGGGGTATATTATCCATCAATGACAGATCGCTTAGCCGGCACTAAAATTGACACCCATTAAACTTTGACCATTAATAAAATCTTTTACCATAATTCGTTTTTTACCCGGCATTTGTAATTCTATTATTCTCACCACACCATTTTTAGCACAAATATCAATCCCTTCTGATGATTCTGCAATCACTACAGCATATTGCTGCTCATTATAATGAACGTCGCAACGAGCGTCATGCTCAAGCAGACAAGCCTGCCATAAACGTAAAGATTTGCCATTGTAGTGACTATACGCAACCGGCCAGCTATTAAAAGCCTGAATTTTTCGCACAATAGAGCGAGCTTCATGATGCCAGTCAATCTGCGCTTCCTGTTTATCCAGCTTGTGTGCATAAGTTGCCTGTCCACTATCTTGTGGCTGCGGCTGCAAACAATGGGCTTCAATATCACCCAGAGTTTGCATCATAGCAATTGCTCCCATTGCGGCAAGCTGATCATGTAGACTGCTTCCGGTATCTCCGGCTTCAATATCACAACGTTTTATGAGCAGCATATCACCAGTGTCAAGCCCCTCATCCATCTGCATAATGGTGACACCACTTTGTTGATCACCGGCAAGAATTGCACGTTGAATCGGAGCAGCACCACGCCACCTAGGCAAGATAGAAGCATGAATATTGAGACAACCATGCTGAGGGGCAACTAAAACAGCTTCAGGTAAAATCAAGCCATAGGCGACAACAATCATAACATCTGCCTGCAGTGCAATTAATTCTTGTTGAGCGCCTTCATCTTTAAGACTCACTGGCTGATAAACAGGAATTTCATATTCCACTGCCAGCGCTTTAACCGGACTCGCAGTTAATTTTCTGCCCCGACCTGCAGGGCGATCCGGCTGAGTGTAAACACCAATAACCTCATGTTCTGAATCCAACAGGCTTTGTAAAGCAACTGCCGAAAAATCAGGGGTTCCTGCAAAAATAATTTTCAATATTTTTCCTTTGTATTTATTCAGCTAAGCTCAAACTATACCCAATCAACTTGAAAATGCAGGATCGAACACTTGGAAATTATCATTAATTTGAGAATCTAATGATTTTCCAATGCTCGGTAAAATT
>JAIVER010000108.1 GCA_023864145.1 Thiohalomonas sp.
TACCGAGCATTGGAAAATCATTAGATTCTCGAATTAATGATAATTTCCAAGTGTTCGATCCTGCATTTTCAAGTTGATTGGGTATATCATTAATTTTCCTAACCCGTTTTAGACTTTTCCTGATCCGTTTTAGACAAAGGGGAAACATAACCTTCTAGTCGAATGCCCACCCGACAAGTCACCTGAGTACACAATGTGCCTGCTGATCATAAAATGCATATTCAAAAATAGGATTAGCACGCCTCTTTCCTGCATTTCTTCTGTAATATCAGCAAGTTGCTGCTCAGAGAAATTGAAGTGCAAATCCAGATCAGTTCGCCTTTCACAGATAAAATTAATTTGTAAGTGTCGTGTCCATACTTCACAGCCGGGAAACGTTTTGCTGCAAGCCAAAGCAGCAATGGGATCAGCCAATGATCCCTGAAAGCCAGCGAAGATGCCTCCTCCTGGATTTTTCGACAGACCTGTTAAAGGTAGTCTGATACGCACTATTTTCCATAGCGGATCCATTTCCAGTATTTTAATCCTCATTAACCAGAATGGCGGATAATATTTAAGGCGATGGGCACTTTGAGGTTTAAATCTATATAATTTGAACAATGATAAAAAATTAGGGCAGTGCATTAGTTTGCTACCCGTTCCATACTAACCATCTTGTTATTATCATCAAATACAAGTCTAAAACTACACTAATACCGGATTGGCTGATATGTTTTTGTAAGGCATTGGCGGGAAATTCAATAATCCGCCCGTCAACCGTTTGCACTCGAACAATATCTACCTCTCCCTAATAATAACGAAGGTATTCCTGCGCACTGATTTCAAGTCGAAAACGAATTTCGTTCATTAAATAAACACCGTGAAGTTATCTCAACATCATTGATTATAATATTTTTTCCATTGTTATTGAATTTTAATTTTTTTGAACTATAATTCCTCCGTAGAATACATCCTAAGTACTCATTGCAAGCTATCTTTACAATAGAATAAACGACCCATAATAAGGAAATACATCAATGATAATGCCCGACATCAGAAAAATTGCCACCAAACTCGATATAAAAACCAGTAAGCTCAATAAAACAGCTCTAATAAGAAAAATTCAAACGAGCGAAGGTAATTTTGACTGTTTCGCCACTGCCACCAGTAACTATTGCGATCAGACTGATTGTATTTGGCGAACAGATTGTTTGAAACTAGCTAAACAAAATAAATAAGCAGCTGCAGGCTTTTTTCATACGATACACTAAATAGTTACAAAAAGCAGAAACTTAAGAAAGTTTCTGCCATTTTTTCTCTAAGCGTTTTACCGAAACAGGCTGGGATGTTTTTAACTCCTGAGCAAAAAGTGAAATTCTTAACTCTTCAATTAACCAGCGATACTCATCAAGTTCTGCTTCTGCAAAATACAAACTATCCGGCGTCTTTTTTTCATTTTTCAGCAAGGTCTTCTTTTTTTCATATTTTTCCCATAAGGGACTAATTTGTCCCTGATTCAAGGCATCCCTGCGATAATCACTTCTGGCTTTCTCCAGGCGGGCACTCATACCTTTAAAATAGCGCGGCAGACGTTTTAACCACTTTAACGGTGTTTGTGCAATAAAGCCTTTATAAATCAAATGACTTTGCTGGCTTTTAATGTCAGATAAAGTATTCACCAGATTAAAAGGAATATTGCCTTTCAATTGTTTTGCCAGCACTTGATTGGCCTTCAGTGCATTCAGAACTGATTGACTCACATCTATGGTATTTTGCTGTAATTTTTCTCTGACTGAACAAAGC
Organism: Thiohalomonas sp.; assembly: GCA_023864145.1. GTDB lineage: Bacteria > Pseudomonadota > Gammaproteobacteria > GRL18 > GRL18 > GRL18. The sequence continues at coordinate 1,783 of JAIVER010000108.1, forward strand.
AGTTCATTAAATGCGTGCTGGTCACGAATTAAATTAATCGTTATCGCACCCACAGCATCTTTAGCGGCTGATTCACGCATCGCATTCAGCAAAATCCCGACCACAAAATCCTGTTTTAAATCACTACATGAGCCATAAGGTGTATACAATAAACAGGCCTTATCTATATACGGCAGCTGTTTTTGTATCTGCTTTAATTCTTTATTCAATGCCAGTTGTAATAATCGAAAAATACCCTGACCATGATTATAGTTTGCGGTTTTTTCCTGATCATAAAGCTTAATGGCCACACTATCACCCTTATCCTGTAGTGCAGAATACAGCCTCATACTCATTCCATGGGCCTTAATTATCTGCTGTTGCGCTAAAGCATCAAAGTCCCAGGATAAAATACCCTCACGTTCAATTGAGTCATTCACAGCCTCATCCAGCTGCTCCAGTGCCTGCTCACCCCATTGCTGCTTTAAGCGGGATAAGTTACGACTGCTGTCAAGTTCGTGACCCTCTTTATCAATGAGCTTAAAGTTCATTTTCAGGTGTTCCGGCACCTTTATTTCAAAATCAGTATGAGTCTCCTTAGCCATTTGATGTTGCAGTTCATTAAAGAGCGTATAAGACAATTTGCCTTTAAGAAAATCAAGCAGCTGTTCGCTCAGTTTGCCTTCACGATAATTTTTTTGCTCCAGAAAAACAGTGACTGTATCAGGCACAGGCACCAGTTGCTTACGGATCACTTTAGGCAAGGCACGTAATAACAGCGTTATCTTTTCACGGATAAGAGCCGGTACCAACCAGTCAAAAACAGTTTCATCAAGCTGGTTAATCACTGCCAGAGGAAAAGCCACGGTAACACCATCCAGTGCATGACCCGGTAAAAAATGATACTCAAGCGGCAGTTGCAGTTCGGCGCTCATAATGTGTGCAGGATACAGTTCATCAGAAATATGATCAGCATCTTTTTTTAATAAATCCGCCTGTTTTAAATACAAATAATCGGCGTCTTTTTTTTCTATGTTTTTACGCCATTGTTCAAAAGCAGCTCTGCTATAGATAAAACCTGCGGCTTGACTATGGGCAATACGCTGCTGATAAAACTCAAAAATAGCCAGATCATCAACCAGTAAATCTTTACGCCGTGACTTATGTTCCAGATGCTCCAGTTCATTAATCAGAGCAAGATTATACTTAATAAAACGCGGTGTTTTACGGCTTTGATCTTTATATTCCCCTGTCACTAAGGCATCACGAACAAAAATTTCCTGAGAGACTTCGGGATCAATCGGGCCGTAGTTTACTTTCTTTTTCGCATTAATCACTAAACCATAAAGACTGACCTTGCTCCAGGCTGATACCTGCCCTGATTTTGCTTCCCAAAAGGGTTCATAGTAGTGATGTTTCAACAGATGCTGCGCCTGCTGTTCTAACCATAAGGGTTCTATGCCGGCCACTATTCGAGCATAAATGGCAGAAGTTTCCACAATTTCTGCCGCCATAAGCCACTTTGGTTTGCGTTTATACAGGCGTGAACCAGGGAAAATACCAAAACGAATATTACGCCCCCCAATATAGGTGTTTTTTTCTTCTTTAAAACCAATATTGCCCAAAAATCCCGTTAACAGTGCCTGATGAATCGAGGCGTAATCCAGCTTATCTTCATTATTTTTAGCGGTATCCGCAGTTAAGCAATTAAAGTCATAAACAGAAGTCAGGTCATTAAAACGAAAACCTAATTCTTTAGTTTGTGTATACAATTGCTGATACAGTTCACACCACTCACGCATACGCATAAAAGAAATAAAATTAGCCTGACAGTATTTGCGTAATTTATTCTGCGACAAGTGTTTTCGCTGTGCTTCATAGCTCACCCACAAATTGAGAAAAGTAATAAAGTCTGATTTTTTACTGGCATATTGCGCATGTTTTTCATCTGCCGCCTCTTGTTTATCTGCCGGTCTTTCTCTAGGCTCCTGACAACTCAGAGCAGAAGCAATAATCAGTATTTCTGAGAGTACATTCTGCTGTTCTCCAGCAATAATGACTCGGCCGATTCTGGGATCAACCGATAGTTTAGATAAAGAACGGCCAATGGCAGTTAGTTGGCGCGAAGAATTAATGGCACCCAATTGTTTCAGCAAAAGAAAACCATCATTAATCTGTTTGGCAGAAGGTTTTTCTAAAAATGGAAACTCTTTAATATCACCCAGTTTTAATGACAACATCTGTAAAATAACCTGAGCAAGATTCGTTCTGAGTAATTCCGGCTCGGTATAACCCTGACGTTGATTGTGATCATCTTCACTATAAAGACGGATGACAATACCGTCACTCACCCGCCCGCAACGACCACTACGCTGTCTGGCAGAAGCTTGTGATACTTTTTCTATGGGCAAACGCTGAATTTTATGGCGTACGCTATAACGGCTGATACGAACCAGACCCGTATCAATGACATAACGGATGCCCGGTACGGTTAAGGAAGTCTCTGCCAGATTAGTTGCCAGTATAATACGTCTGCCGCTGTGGGCAGAAAAAATGCGCCCCTGTTCTGCAGGCGTTAAACGGGCATATAAGGGGAGTATTTCCAGGTGCGGTCTGGCACCACCCGCCGCCGGATGATATTTACGTAAGGCTTCAGCCGTTTCTCGAATTTCTCTTTCACCTGATAAAAAGACCAGAATATCGCCCGCAGTTTCCAGCATCAATTCATCCACTGCCGACAGGATACCATCCACCATACTCCCCTCTTCTTCTAAGGGACGATAACGAACTTCAACGGGATAAGTCCTTCCCGAGACTTCAATGACGGGTGCATTATCAAAAAACTGAGAAAAACGTTCCGTATCAATAGTTGCTGAGGTAATAATGACTTTGAGATCAGGGCGGCGCGGCAGTAATTGTTTGATATAGCCCAGTAAAAAATCAATATTCAAACTGCGTTCGTGAGCTTCATCAATAATAATCGTATCATAACGATTCAGGAATCGATCCGTTTGAGTTTCTGCTAATAAAATACCGTCAGTCATCAGTTTGAGATAGGTTTCTTCACGGCTTTTGTCACTAAAGCGTACCTTAAAACCAACTTTTTCACCCAACAGTGTATTTAACTCTTGTGCAATCCGGCTTGCCACACTGCGAGCAGCCAGTCGGCGTGGTTGAGTATGCGCAATTTGCCCCATTACTCCCCTTCCGGCCAATAATGCAATTTTAGGTAATTGAGTCGTTTTACCTGAGCCCGTCTCACCGGCAACCACAATCACCTGATTTTCGCTCAATATTGTTTTTATCTCTGTGAGCTTTTTTGAAACTGGTAACTCATCAGGAAATCTGGGTGTCGGCAGTGCCTGTTTACGTTGTGCTACTTTAGCAATGGAGTACTGAATTTTTTCTTCACAGCGCCCCATAAGTGCATGACATTGTTGAATACGTGCATCGACAACAGCTGATTCACTATTTCTCTGTTTTTTTTCAGCTTCAGTGAGTATTTTTCGAGGCAGTTTTTTTATTAAGCTGAAGGCTTTATTGAGCTGTTTTTTTAGTGGATACTGATCAAAACGATAGCATTGCTTTAATTGTTTTAACAAACAAGAATGTTGTTGTTTATACAGACTGTATGGACTTGTCTGATTCATATTATTTTACTTCGTATTAACCCGATCTATACCCAATCAACTTGAAAATGCAGGATCGAACACTTGGAAAATATCATTAATTCGAGAATCTAATGATTTTCCAATGCTCGGTAAAATT
>JAIVER010000109.1 GCA_023864145.1 Thiohalomonas sp.
AATTTTACCGAGCATTGGAGAATCATTAGATTCTCGAATTAATGATAATTTCCAAGTGTTCGATCCTGCATTTTCAAGTTGATTGGGTATAAAGGATAAATATCATATTAAACTAGCAACAGATGGTCCAAGATGTCTGGAACTAGTTGTGTCCAAACCGGCGCCAGACTTAATTCTGCTGGATATTGAAATGCCGGGCATGGACGGCTATGAAGTTTGCCGGCAGCTAAAAGAAGCTCCAGCTACACAAAATATACTGCTTATTTTTGTTACCGTCAACGATCAGGAAGAAGATGAAGAAAAGGGCTTACAATTAGGGGCAGTTGATTATATTACCAAGCCAATACGGCCTTCAATTGTTGTTGCCCGGGTCAATACTCATATTACTCTTAAACTACAACATGATAAATTAACTGCCATGGCGATGTATGATCAGTTAACCGGGCTTTATAATCGCCAATAAAAAAGTGTCCAGAGCAAAAAGACATTATGAACCAGTAAGCCTGATGATGATGGATATTGATTATTTTAAAGATATTAATGATAACTATGGACGTCCAGGCGGTGATGTTGTGCTGCAGGCCGTAGCTAAAATTATTAGCGCTCAATGTCGTGAAGAAGATATTGCTGCCCGTTTTGGTGCTGAAGAGTTTGTTATATTATACGATCATTGCGATCTAAAGGATGCTCAGGTTAAGGCAGAAAACTACCGACTGCTAATTGAAGAAGCAAAGCCTAAACAAATAACAGTCACCAGTAGCTTTGGTGTGGCACAAATGAAACCTGAAGGTGAAATGGTTGATGATTTGATTAAACGAGCTGATTTAGCTTTCTATCAGGCTAAAGAAAATGGTAGAAATCAGGTGGTGGTTGCTGACTGACTAATGTCCATCCATAAATAGGTGAATCCCTTTATGGGTTATGCAGTGATTGTTGCCCATTTTACTCATAAAAAAGCCCGTAACGAAATTAGGTCATTACGGGCTTTTTAGTTTTTTAAGCAGATGCAAAGTGCGTCTGTTAAAAAGTATTATTTAGCAACAGGAGCCGCTGGAGCAGACCATTGCTTCATTCTTTCTTCGTATGCTTTACGAGCAGCAGCCATTTGAGCTTGCTGCTTAGCTTGCATTTCCTGCATACGCTTCTGATGTGCTTCAAACTGAGCTTTAGCTTGTGGGTTTGGAGGGATAGCTGGAGCTGCTTGAGGAGGCATCATAGGACGAGGTGCATAAGCACCACCATAGCCGCCGTTGTTTTGGTCGTTATTATAGCCATTACCACGGTAGTCCATCATGTTGTTATAACCATTATAACCATTATAGCCATTACCACGGTAGTCCATGTTGTTATAACCATTATAGCCATTACCACGGTAGTCCATGTTGTTATAACCATTGTAGTTGCTGTTACCGTTTCCGTAAGCTGAACCATGAGTGTTGCCTTTACCACGACCACGTCCACGGCCTTTAATAGTGATTTCAACATCACCGTCCATGTCTGCATCACCAGAACCGTCGCCCCAACCATTACCATAACCATTGCCGTTAGCATTGTTATTCATGTTCTTATAGCCGTTGCCATTCCAGTTAGTGTTGCTGTTTCCGTCATCCCAAAATGCGCTAGCTGACATTGAAAGGGTTGTTACACTTGCGATTGCTGCAGCAATTAGTAATTTTTTCATTTTAATACTCTCCGAAAATTGTTTATGTTTATTAAGTTAATTAGTTTTTTAAAAATGTGTTTAAATCTTTTTTAAATTGATAAAAACAGAAGCTGTTCTTTCAATCTTTTTATTTAGTGAGACGAGTATATCTTCGAATTTTAATATAAGCAACCATTAATATTAAAAAAGTACAGTTTTTTTAAATAGGTCATTGATTCTAAGTGCTTGTATTATTAGGCATAGGGTTTACCCTAGGTAAAATGTGAATTTACTTGACTCTCTATAAAGTCAAACGTACCATTACACCTGTTCCAGGTTTCTAAATAAATTTAGATTAAACAGGAAGCAGGTGCATTCGTAATGAATTATTCCTGCACTGCCCCCGTAACGGTAATTGAGAAAAAGCAACGAAGACCACTGTATTGTGATGATATGGGAAGGTGTTGTTACTAGTTTAGAACTTAACTCATAAGTCCGGAGACTGACCTGCTACATAAATAACCCATTGGGTGGGCAATCCGGGGAATTGAATCAACTGTTTTTCTTTGATTTTCTTTCCTGATATATTCCCCCTCCCCATATTTGTTAATATAACTTTCTTTTAAAGACTTGTTTTATCAGGAGAAGTCGTGTGCGTACAGTTTTGCTTGCCGGAGTGCAGTCAGGTAGTGGTAAAACAACGGCAACACTGGCTCTCATGCAATATTTATTAGCTCAGAAACAAACTATTCATGGTTTTAAAGCTGGCCCTGATTTTCTTGATCCATTATGGCATCGTAAACTGACCGGTCATGATTCTTATAATCTTGATACGCGTATGATAGGTATTGATGAGAGTCAGAAATTACTCTCACAAGCGCAGTTGCAACATAGTGATGTAGCCGTTATCGAAGGTGCGATGGGTTTGTTTGATGGCCGTGAGGGTGTCGGGCAAAATGGTTCCAGTGCGCATCTGGCACAGGCTCTTGATATTGATGTCTGGCTGGTGGTTGATGCTAAGGGTATGAGTGGTTCAATTGTGCCTCTGGTGTATGGTTTTATGCATTATGCTATGAAGTGTGGAGTACGCATCTCAGGTATTATTGCTAATAGAGTGGGCAGTGCGCACCATGCTCAGCTATTAAAAGCGCATTTAGCGGAACATGATTTGCCGCCCTTAATAGCCTGGCTGGATAAATCAGTACCGACATTACCTGAGCGACATCTGGGGCTGGTAAAACCTGATGAGCATCCGTTACCGGATTTTAGTCAGCATTTTCATGTAGAAGTGGATGCCTTGATTGAAGCTATAGCGCAATCATAGGTAAGATCTTAAGAAGTTGAAATGAAGCTCAATTGATGATCAAATAGGAGTTACCACACCCCTATTTCATTACAAGAAAGCTTCAAATGAACATTACCATAATCATCAAAGAACTGAAACAAGTCTTAAGCGAAAATAAATTAAATCGACTGGGAAAAGAAACGGGCTTTACTCAAAGAAAAAGGAATGTAACGGCATTTTAAGTGGTTATAGGCATGATATGTGTGCTTGGAGAAAAAGACACGCGGTACTTATCCGATATACTGAGGTATTTTAATCACCTGACGAGACAAAGCGTAAAATACAAACCGTTTCATAATCAGCTATCTAAAGAGGCATTGGCTGAGTTGATGAAAGCCGTTGCCGACAAGGTTTTTAGGTGCTGGATAAATGATGTACTCAGGTACAACAATAGTCATTTTTTACAGTTTAACAAAGTGTTGATACAGGATGGTAGTTCATTTTCTGTTAAAAAAAGTTTAAAAAATATCTGGTCTGGACGATTCACCAAAATTAGTCCTGCTGCCATAGAACTTCATGCAACAATTAATTTGCATAATGGCAGTTTTAAACAAGGCACGATTACACCGGATACTTTCTCAGAAAGAGCGGAAATGGCAGAGGTTGATGATTTAAAGGGCTACTTGTTTTTGGTCGACAGAGGCTATTATTCCAGTGATTTTATTCTCAAATTGGATGAAGCCGGTGAGTTATTATGTCCTAAGAGCCAAAGGCTTAAAACGAGCACTGGTTCATCAGGCAGTTCAAGCTGATGGCAAGAGACTGGTTAATAAAAAACGGGCCCAGTTATCCCAGCTTCAGACTCGGTTACCTAAAAAACAACTGCTTGATATGGATATTGAAATTAATAGTGAGCTTGTCCGATTAATTGCTGTGTGGAGCCCAAAAGAAAAAAGACATACTTATCTGATCACTAATTTAAACAGACAAGAATTCAGTGCACTGGAAGTGACTCATATTTATTGTATGAGATGGCAAGTGGAATTATTGTTCAAAGAGTGTAAATTGATAACAGCTTACATGCTTTTAATACCGAAAAAGCCTCATTACAGGAATCATTAATTTGGACCAGCCTGATATCAATGACATTAAAGCGATTTATGACCGGTAGCATTGAGCAAATATTCAAGGTGGAGATGTCAAGCTTGACGGTTTCTAAAACCACGGTTGTTTGGTGGTATGGTATTTTGGAAGCTATTGTACAAAAACGAAGAAAAGCTTTACTGAATAGAGTGAGTGAAGCTTGCGAATTTTTAAAAGAGAATGCTTGTCGAGCCCATTCAAAGCCTGACCGGCAGAAAGGCATTCATCAATATGGTCTGGAGGCAGCATTTTATGCTGCTCTTTGATATAGAACGGATAGGTATTTATATGAAATTTAAAGATAAATTCCTTAAGTACCTACCTGTGATAGCGCAATATGAAATACAAGAGCAAGTACCTTTATCTCATGACGAACAACAGCACTTTTATAGCAAGAAGAAGTTAAGAAATAAAGTCATTGCAGTGGCTTATGATGAAGCCTGCTGTTTTATTTATCCGGCGAATATTGACTGGTTAAAAGAACAGGGTGCTGAGGTGCAGTATTTTTCACCAATAGCCGGTGACAGTATTCCTGCTGGCAGTGATGCACTGTGGCTGCCTGGAGGTTATCCAGAATTACATGCAAAGGCATTGCAAGCTTCTGCCACCTGGGCATCGCTGCTTACTTTTGTAAAAAGCGGCAAGCCGGTTCTGGCAGAATGCGGAGGCATGATGTTATTAGGTAAACTATTAATCGATCATCAGGGGCATTCATGGAGAATGGCTGATATTTTACCCATTGAAACTAAAATGCAGGATAAACTGGCTTCTTTGGGCTATCGTGAATGTACTGAGGGTGAATTTGCTGGTCTTAAAGGTCATGAATTTCATCACTCAACACGTACCGAACTAGAGCAATTAACTCCTGTGTTTGTTGTATCAAGAGGTGATAAGGGGATAGCGAAGGCTAATATTATGGCCTCCTATATTCATTGGTATTTTGCCAGTGCGCCGGAAGCGGCCAGTCGATTTTTTAGCGTAGACATAGAAAACCTATATTAGCAAGAGAATATACCCATGATCTATGAAAATGCTTGATTTTTATAGAGAAGAAGATCAAAATTATCCAATGACGCAAATTACTCTCATAGCCCATGAAAAATCAGCTCTAGAAATGCAACATAAGCATTCTGGAAATGGAAAAGAACGAGATAGAATCAAAGCCATCCTACTTTTCTCTGAAGGCTGGAAGGTTCCCATGATCGCTCAGGTTTTAAGAATTCATGAAACCAGCATATTACGTCACATTAAAGACTACAAAGGCTCAGAAAAGCTAAGCACTATAAAGTGGCGGCTCGTCTAGTAAACTTTCTGCAGAGCAAACAGAACAATTAATTGCTCATTTAACAGACCAGACTTAGCACCATCAAAAAGACATTGTTGCTTATATACCCATGACCTATGAAAATGCTTGATTTTCATAGAGAAGAAGATCAAAATTATCCAATGACGCAA
>JAIVER010000110.1 GCA_023864145.1 Thiohalomonas sp.
AATTTTACCGAGCATTGGAGAATCATTAGATTCTCAAATTAATGATAATTTCCAAGTGTTCGATCCTGCATTTTCAAGTTGATTGGGTATAGATCCTGTAGACGTATAAGCTTTATCCTTAAATATAAAAAGGACTGTGGTTTCCCATCAGTCCTTTTTATATTTTAACGCAACCTTATCGCATTGCTTACTCTGATTAAACTATCTAACAGAGAGTGTTTCATCCATAATCTTTGGTGTAATAAAGATTATAAGTTCATTCTTAGTATCTTTATTCTTATTTATTTTAAATGCAGCTCCAATTACGGGAATATTACCTAATATTGGCACGAAATCTTGTAGTCGTTGTTTGTCACGCTCAAAAATTCCACCCAAAACAACGGTATCACCATTATCAACCAGGACCGAAGTTTCAATTTCTCTAGTTTGAATTGAAGGAGCTGAACCCAAACCTATAGGCACTAAATCACTAACATTATCCTTCTTTATATTTAACTGCATATTGATCTTATTCCCAGGAATAATTAATGGTATCACTTTTAACTCTAATACAGCACCTTTAAAAGCAACCGTATTACCATTTTCACTTTGTTCTAGATAGGGAATTTCATCACCAGCCCTAATTAATGCTGGATTTCCATTCGTTGTGACAACTCTTGGACTGGAAACTATTTCAGACGTACCTTCTATCTGAGATGCTGAAATTTCCAGGTCAACCAGATAACTACTATTTAAGAGTCCAAAGGTGATACCCAGAATATTTTTTTGTGCTTGTCCTAAATCGACTGTTCCGTCTGTAGTCTGCACTGTTGATGAAAATCCCCGATTTTTTAAGTTGCCAGCCGAATTTTTTGAAGCAAAACTCCAGTTCAGCCCCATGTCCCGTTCAAATTTATCACTGGCAGAAACAATTCTGGCATCAATCAGCACCTGTCTGGTGGGTGTATCTATTTCTTTAATTAATTTTCGCAACTGGGCAATATTATGTGCGGTATCACGAACAATGAGTTTATTCGTTCTATCATCAGCGAGAATAGTCGCTCTGGAAGAAACATATGAAGCACCTTCTTCAACATCCACATCACCTCCGCTGGTATCACTTGCATGATTTTTGGATGCTTCACTAGCTCCCATATCATCAAGTAATGCAATCACGGAAGAAGCTAGGACAAATTGTAGTTGAATAGTTTCTGTCACCAGGGGTAATAAATCAGCAATTTGCTTTTTCGCTTCCAGCTCCTGCTTTTCAATCGCAGCCAGTTCTTCAGCTAGAGCAACACGCATCACGTTGCCTTCTTCGCGCATGCCCAGACCTTTAGTTTTCAAAATAATAGCTAGAGCCTGGTCCCAGGGAACATTTTTTAATCTCAGAGTAATACTACCGCTAACCGTATCACTGGTCACCATATTCTTGCCGGTGAAATCAGCAATCAACTGTAATACCGCGCGTACTTCAATATCCTGAAAGTTCAAGGACAGTCTTTCACCTGAATAACCAAATTTTGCTTTTTGTCTGGCTTCTCTTTGTGCTTTCGTCAGACCTTTAACTTCAATTGCAAAGGTCCTTCCTGCCTGATAACCTAAGTGATCAAATTCACCTTTGGTATCAACCAGCATTTTAATATTTTTTCCTGAGGCAAAGGTATCAATAAAAGAGATCGGAGTATTAAAGTCATTAACATCTAAGCGACGTTCTAAATCTTCAGGCAAACTCACATTTTCTATTTCCACCAGCAGTTTTTTAAATTCTTGTTTTAAATTGACATTTCTAGGCGGTTCAGAGAAAGTGATGATAATATTACCTTCTCCCTCATCACCTAAGCGAAAATCAATATCCTTAATTGTATTTCTTCCTAAGGATGCTGTTGAGCGGGAAAGATTGGCTTCATCAATGGTAATAATCACATTATTACCATTGATTTCTGTCGAATACTTGCTCAGGGTAACCATATTAAGCACCACCCTAGTACGTCCACCTGCTGACACCGCAGTAATGCTTCGGGCAAGACCAATGCCGATAGTTTGACGCTTACGCTCCAGAGCAAGCCCGGTATCTGGAAAATCCAAAGCAATTCGAGCAGGAGAGTCTATGGTAAAAGTACCAGGCTCCGCTGCTGATTCACTGAATTTCAATACCACTTGTACTTTATCGCCTGGAATTGATGCAAATGAAATATCTTCAAGCATATTACTGGCATGCACTACACTTATAAGTATAAGGCTAATAGAAATCCCCCCTAAAACAGCCATTAATAAGTGTTTAAAAATCATTTTACTGTTCATAATTTTCTCTCTAATATTTCCCGGATGACTCATAATTATTGCGAATCTATTATTTATTTTTTACTACTTTTTATTATACAAATTCAAAACATTCGTTAATAACAAACTAGTCACTCAGTGCAATTGATGCATCACGTTCTTTCCAAGCATTATTTTTATCAGAAACCAACTCAACTAAAGTCACTTCTTCTTCATTGATGGCAGTGACTTTGCCATAGTTTTTACCCATGTAATGACCTATTGATACTCGGTGCAACAGACCACTTGGATCTTTTATTAAAATCCACTCAGATTCTTTTCGAGCTAAAGTACCAACCATTCTTAAACTATCCAGCGAAAACTCTTCAAGTGGTTCTCTCGGGCGATTTTCATCTGGACGCGGACCACGATAAGGACCGCTAAACACTTCAATATCCACCACTGGTTTAAATGGATCTCTTATATCCATTGCAGGATAGGCATATGGAGGACTTTGTTTGAATTCTGGTATAGGATCGACCTTTCCTTTATAGGTTGCCTTGGTTTTTTGAACATAGGCCCGTAAGTCACCCATTTCATTGTTTACACATCCAGACAGTATCAACAATGAAGCAATTATCAGTATTATTCTTTTCATCTAAATAAATCTCTATTATTCCGCTCAAACTTTCCTGTGTACCTTAATTTAGAAATTATAAGTTATACAGAAAAAGATAATTCATTAACATTTTATAAACTACTAACTGCTTTTATTTTTTGCGTCTACGACCTTTTTTCTTCTTTTTGCTTGTCGAAATTTCATCTTGATCAAGATAACGATAAGTTTTAGCAATTAGAGTAATCGTTAATTTTTTATCTTCATCGACATCAAGCACATCTTTTTTCTTTGCTTGTTTTCTTGCTAACATCGTCACTTCATGAATGGTTACAATTCGAGGTAATGCAGCGATACCCGTCGCAAAACCACCGAAGTCATGGTAGGTACCTGTTACTTTTATATTAACCGGTAATTCAGCATAAAATTCTTTACGAATTTCACCTGATGGTTTAAACAAGCTAAATTCCAAGTTATTACTTAAACCGGTTTGTGAAATTTCTACCAATAAATCAGCAACTTCGGTTTTTTGCGGCAACTGTCTTAACATGGAGCCAAAGCGCTTCTCCATTTCAACCATCTGCAATTTATACACCTCAAGATTGGCCGCCTTTCCCTGCTTCCGTTTAAACTCATCTTTCAATGGTTGCTCTTTACTTTCAACAGTTTTCAGCTCGGCAATTTTATCCTGGATAAAATAGTAAAAAGCACCACCTAAAACCGCTGCAAAAACAAGAAAGACAGCAACTAGCCTTGCCCCAATGGGCCAGCTACCAATATTTTCAAAATCTAATTCATTCAAATTCATAATGCTTACCCTTTCTTGTCTTTTTTCTGTTTCTCACTGGGAGAAGCTTGTTTAGACATAAGAGTAAACTGGCTATAGCCATCTGAAGCACCTTTTTTCTTACTCTGAATCACTTTCAAGTTCGGGCTTTTTAACCACTCTGCACGTTCAATATTGCGCATATGAGCAGAAACTCTTGCGTTGGATTGAGCCACACCATTAAAGGTAAGAGATTTTTTCTTCTGGATAAATTTGGTTAGATGAACACCTTCAGGTAATACTTTTACCAGTTCATCAAGCATATGAACACTATCTGAACGATTACCCTGTAATTCCTGAATAACATTCATTCGAGCTAATAAGTCAGCTTTTTTCTTCTCCAAAGCCCTGATTTCAGCAATGGCCTTTTCAACTTTCTTAATTTCAGTTTTTAAATAATTATTACGTGAACCTTGGTAATCAATCATAGCCCCAAACTGCAGCTGTACAGCAAAAACAACGCCCGCACCTATAATCGCAGCACCTGCCAACATGCTATAGAAGTGCTGTTCTATCTGTTTGCGTTTTTCTTCACGCCAATTTAATAAGTTAATTCTGGCCATTAATCAAAACTCCTTAACGCAAGTCCACAGGCAATCATTAATGCCGGAGCATCATTACTAAGTACCTGAGCCTTGATTTTGGACGATAAAGTCATATTTTCAAAAGGGTTTGCGATAGAAGTACTAATACTCAGTCGCTCTTCAATCATTTTATCAATATCCAGAATAGATCCACTACCGCCAGCTAAAACTATATGATCCACTGAACTAAACTGACTGGAAGAGAAAAAAAATTGTAATGACCGCCTAATTTGCTGAGTCATTGCTTCTTTGAAAGGGTGCAGAACTTCCGCTGTATAAGTATCAGGTAAACCACCCTGTTTTTTTGCCATACCGGCTTCTTCATAAGATAAACCATAGCGACGCTGAATTTCTTCAGTTAATTGCTTGCCGCCAAAAACAGCTTCTCGTGTATAGATAGTTTTCAAATCATGTAAAACACTTAGGGTCGTCATTGTTGCGCCAACATCAAAAACAGCGACGGTCATACCCTCAGCACCATTAGGTAATTGAGGGGCAATCAGTGAAAATGTATTTTCCATGGCATATGCTTCAACATCAATGATCTTAGAAGTTAAACCACCCAGGTCAGCAGCGACAACTCGAACATCAACATTTTCACTACGTGAAGCAGCTAATAGCACATCCATATGTTCCGGAGATGTTTCACTTGGCCCCTGAACTTCAAAATCCAGATTGACTTCATCAAGTGAATAAGGAATATACTGATCAGCTTCAACCATGATCTGAGTTTCCAGCTCATCTTCAGATAAATCAGCCGGCATTTGAATAATTTTGGTAATGACTGATGAACCAGCAACTGCTAATGCCGCATTTCTCTGGCGTGTACCCGAACGTTTAACTGCTCTTTTTATCGCCTCACCAACGGCATCAACATCAGCTATGTTTTTCTCAGCAACAGAGTTAGGCGGCAGAGGTTCAACGGTATACGCTTCAACCCTGTACTTGTTGCCACTTTTGGATAATTCCAGCAACTTAACAGCGGATGAACTAATATCAACACCCAGCATATTTTGTGCCTTATTTCCGAATAATTGTGCAAAAGCCAAAACTAAATCCTTTATTTTTAGAATATTACTATTAAAAAGCCATTCAATAATGGTAATACTTAACTTATTGAAAAGCATGAGAACAAACTTTTATTCCCATACAATAACTAATCTTTATCAGTCTATACCCAATCAACTTGAAAATGCAGGATCGAACACTTGGAAATTATCATTAATTCGAGAATCTAATGATTTTCCAATGCTCGGT
>JAIVER010000111.1 GCA_023864145.1 Thiohalomonas sp.
CCATTTCTAGAATGCTTATGTTGCATTTCTAGAGCTGATTTTTCATGGGCTGTGAGAGTAATTTGCGTCATTGGATAATTTTGAGCTTCTCCTCTATGAAAATCAAGCATTTTCATAGGTCATGGGTATATATTTAATAGCAGACATCTAACGCACTCAGAACATCCTCGCTACGACCCTATTTATGGATGGACACTAATTAATCCCGATACAATTTATTTACTATTGTGAATATCAAGAATTTCATTTTCTCTATCAAGGCTTGCTTGCATGGCATTATCATTTCGACGTTGATTAATTTGATCAAGATAATTTTGATCAATATCAGCCGTTACATATTCACCATTAAAAACTGAACAATCAAACTGAGTGATGTTTTTATTGCCGCGCAGACAAGAGTGGATTAAATCTTCAAGATCTTGATAAATTAACCAATCAGCGCCAATTTCCTTAGCAATTTCTGCAGAGGAGCGTTGATGAGCAACAAACTCTTCTGCTGAAGGCATATCAATACCATAGACATTGGGGTGCTTTACAGCAGGTGATGCTGATGCAAAATATACTTTTTTGGCGCCTGCTTCACGAGCCATTTTAACGATCTGAGTAGAAGTGGTGCCTCGTACAATTGAATCATCAACCAACAGCACATTTCTACCCTTAAATTCGAGTTCCATAGCATTAAGTTTTTTCTTAACCGAACTCTTTCGTTGTTTTTGACCCGGCATAATAAAAGTACGACCAATATAACGGTTTTTTATAAATCCTTCCCGATAACGTACGCCAAGTACATTGGCCAATTCAAGCGCAGAAGAACGACTGGTATCAGGAATAGGCATGACCACGTCGATATCATGATCCGGATAAGTTCTTAATATTTTTTTAGCTAATTTGTCACCCATTCTAAGGCGTGCTTTATAAACAGAAATATTATCCATTAATGAGTCTGGACGAGCGAAATAAACATGTTCAAAGATACAGGGAGTATAAGTGGGATTTTCCGCGCACTGATGAATAAATACTTCGCCTTCGGCAGTAATGATTAGCGCTTCACCCGGCTTAATATCATCAATTAATTCAAAGCCCTGAACATCCAAGGCAACACTTTCAGAGGCAATAGAATATTCTACACCTTTATTTGTATCGCGCTTTCCATAGACCACAGGACGGATACCATGAGGATCGCGAAAACCGACAATACCATAACCGGTGATCATAGCCACACTGGCATAGGCACCTTGACAACGTTTATGAAGAGCACTGATAGCATTAAAAACATCGTCTTCATTAATGCGTAATTTATGTGATGTCTGGATCTCATGAGCAAAAACATTAAGTAAGACTTCTGAGTCAGAATCAGTATTAAGGTGTCTGAGGTCCTGATTATAGATCTCTTCTTTTAATTGCTGTGCATTGGTTAAATTACCATTATGCGCCAGAGCAATACCATAAGGGGAATTCACATAAAGCGGCTGCGCTTCGGCAGATGATGAACTACCGGCAGTAGGATAGCGTACATGCCCTATCCCCATATTACCCTCTAAGCGCAACATATCATTAGTTGAAAAAACATCCTTTACTAAACCATTGTCCTTACGCAGATGCAGTCGTTTATTATCATAAGTTACAATACCGGCAGCATCCTGGCCTCTATGCTGAAGTACCGTTAAACCATCATACAGATCCTGGTTTACATTATTTTTTGCAACAATACCGATAATGCCACACATATGTTATACACCTAAACTAATAATGAAGTTTTGCCGCAATATGAGGTGGTAAAAAATCCTTCATAAATACTGCAAGTTTTTGAAAATGAGTAATTAAAACAGATTCCTTCCACCATGGATCTTGTGGAACCAGAGTAAACCCGCCTAATAAAACTAAAATACCGACAATAATAATACCGCGAGCAATGCCAAATAAGATCCCTATAGAACGATCAGTGCCTGATAAACCGGTTTTATCCACTACGTTTGCTATCAGATTAGCGACCAGTGCAGAAATGATCAAAGTCAAAATGAATAATAGAGCAAATGAAACCAGTGATAAAATAGAAGGCGGCAGTTTTAAATAGGGTTTGATAAAAATGGCCATCTGAGAGATAAATAACAAACTGACCCACACGGCCAATATCCAGCCCGCAAGGGCAAGGGACTCACGCACAAATCCGCGAAGCAGACTAATCACTGTGGAAACAGCAATGATGACGATAATAATATAATCAGGCCAGATAAGTGACACTTATTATTCTCAATATTCGAAGTAAGTTGGACTTTTTATCATGTAGGAAAGCATTTAAATAAAAATATGAGATAATTCTTAAATAAATAGTAACTACTCAGTGTGTATTTCTTGATAACCCGTCTTTAACAATCATACTTTAACAACCATAGAAACTTTGTAATAAATTCGTAAACTTATCCCAACGATTAAGTTTTATATTTCACAATGATCGTATTTTTTAATTTGAATTGTGTTTTTATCTGCTTCTTTATCGCGGTAATTTGCTCAAATTTTAAATAAGGCCCTACCCGAAGACGATACATACGACCTTTTTCTGTCAATATTGATTCAATATAGGCTTTAAATTTCTTTTTTCGTAATTTATTTTGTAAGGCAAAGGCATTAGTTTTTTGACTAAAGCTCGCAATTTGAAGAGTATAAGCCATGTTAATTTTTGAACTGGCAGGTTTATTTACCTTCTCGTAAGATGTATTAGTAATAGTTTTCGTGACTGGTTTAGGGGTGGATTTTGAACTATCTTTAGAAGCGGATTTAGCCTTAGCTTTTTGTATATTGCTGCCTGGTTTTATTTCATTAGATGCTTTGTTATCACTGACTATCTCCCTCACCGGGTGGGAAATAATATTTTTACGTGCAGGCATTGTCATTGGCTGCGGCACAGCGGGCAGCACCTTAGTCAGTTTTTGCGGCATCTCCGGGATATTTTTATCCAGAAAAGACTGATTCAGTTCAGATCCGCCATTGAGTAATAAGGGTATCAAAATAACACCCAGAGATACCAGTACCAGAGCACCTACGACACGTTGTTTTATATTCACAGTGTTTTGTTCACTCATAAGCGCTTAGTCTTTTCCTGTGATTGTAAGGCATCAGTTACCGTATAAAAAGAGCCAAAAACAAGTAGTTTTTGATGATTACCTATTAATGATTTTTTCTTTATATAATCTTGATAGGCCTGTTCAAAATCAGCAAAGGTTTGGATATTTTCAGATAATACCTGTTGCGTGTTTTTCTTTACAATATCTCTGATAATCGATGCTATTTCAACAGCAGGCATAGCTCTGGGTGTATCAAGTTCAATAATGCGCCAGGTGTCAACAATAGATGCAAGAATTGAGATGACCTCTGCCACGTCCTTATCTTTTAACATGCCGACAATAATATTAAATTTGCCTGAAGAGTCCAGCTGTTCACATGATTGTTTTAAAATTCTAGCCGCCTGAGCATTGTGTGCCACATCCAAAATAATATATGGCGAGCTACTAGCCACCTGAAAACGACCCGCTAACTGTACATTCTGTAAGCCGCGTTTAATTTCAGACTGAGTCACCGGAAATTTATCTTTTAATAATTCGAGTACCATTAATACATTGGCTGCATTTTTAAACTGCACAGCCCCTTTCAAATTGGGTGGGGGCAAGTTGTAATGAGCATCAAACTGTTTTATATTGTCTGAAAGCAGCCAATCCCACTGATTCATACGGCTTGTATTATCAGGCTGATTAGACGCCAGTATTGTCTTATCTTGATCTCTTAAACGATAGTGATAATCAACGGAAAACTGGTAAAAAGACAAATCCCGCTCAAAGACCATTTTTTTAATACTGTCAGGCAAATCAGTATCACCAAAAAGCGCGGGCTTATCTTTGCGATAGATACCTGCTTTTTCCAGACCTATCGTATTGCGATCACTACCCAGCCAGTCTTGATGATCAATATCGATAGTGGTTACCAGAGCAATATCCGGATCGATGACGTTTACTGCATCTAAACGCCCTCCAAGACCCACTTCTAATATGGCAATATCACATAATTGCTTATGAATAATATCAATTGCTGCCAGAGTACCAAATTCAAAATAAGTGAGGGAAAGATCGCCTCTTGTCTTATTAATACGCTCAAATGAATCACAGATCAACTGATCAGATACAGGCGTTTGATTAATTTTAATACGTTCATTGTAATGCAGCAGATGAGGTGAAGTATAACTACCCACTCGATAACCAGCTTCAGAAAGTATAGCTTCAAGCATTGCAACAGTCGAACCTTTACCATTTGTTCCGGCAATGGTAATAACGGTAAAAGGAAAGTCTGCCTGAGATGACTTATAGCAGTCAGGCAATAAATTCCTAACTACCTGTGCTACTCTTTCCAACCCCAAATCAATTTCAGAGGGGTGAAGAGTTTCTTGCCAATTGAGCCAGTCCTGCAGAGTTTTAGGCATAAATCATTTTTTTCGCGATCCTAAGCCCATTTATTCATTAACATTGATAAAATATTAACCAGCCTATCACCCATTTCGTGACGTGAGACTATCATATCAATGGCACCATGTTCAAGTAAGAACTCACTACGCTGGAAACCTTCAGGTAATTTTTCACGAACAGTCTGCTCAATCACTCGCGGGCCTGCAAAGCCAATTAATGCATTGGGCTCAGCAATATTGACATCACCTAAAGTGGCAAAACTGGCAGACACACCGCCCATAGTCGGATCGGTCATAACAGATACAAAAGGTAAACCATGACGACGCATTTTTCCTAGTGCTGCACTGGTTTTAGCCATTTGCATCAAAGAAAATAAGGCTTCCTGCATCCGAGCACCACCACTGGCGGCAAAACAAACAAAGGGCAAGTCATTTTCAAGAGAATGATTGACGGCCCTGACAAATTTTTCGCCGACAACAGCACCCATTGAACCACCCATAAAACGAAAGTCAAAGGCTGCAACAACTAGAGGAAATTCATTTATTTTTCCTTCCAGAGTAATTAATGCGTCTTTTTCACCTGTTGCTTTTTGAGACGCTGTAATACGATCTTTATATTTTTTAGTGTCTTTAAATTTTAATTCATCAACTGGTTCTAAATTCTCAGAGAACTCAACCAACGTTCCTTCATCAAAGAGCTTCTCAAGACGCTTTCTGGCTCTAATACGCATATGATGGTTACATTTCGGGCAAACTTCCTGATTTCGTTCAAGTTCAACTCGATATAAAACAGCACTGCATGCAGGACATTTATCCCACAGACCTTCAGGTACTGCTTTTTTTGATGCACCATCAGTACTAATAGATGGTAGTAAGCGTGTAAACCAATTACTCATAATTGTTTCTCTATAATGTTTATTTAGCTAGAGTTGTTATTTTTTACTCTACCTAATCCTATGTATATACCCAATCAACTTGAAAATGCAGGATCGAACACTTGGAAATTATCATTAATTCGAGAATCTAATGATTTTCCAATGCTCGGTAA
>JAIVER010000112.1 GCA_023864145.1 Thiohalomonas sp.
TTTACCGAGCATTGGAAAATCATTAGATTCTCGAATTAATGATAATTTCCAAGTGTTCGATCCTGCATTTTCAAGTTGATTGGGTATAAGATCTGTTGTTTCAATGCATTAAGTGGAATGAGTACTTATATGATACTATCTGCAAAAAGTCTTAATCAGAAATTTACCTTAGCGACTATTATTGGATTTTTAACCAGTTCATTAGTTTTTATCGGCTTGTTTCTAGCGTTTTACCAGTCTGAACTGGGTGATGAACGTGCTCAGGCCGCTCGTGATGTGAATCGGCTGCTCCAGTCTTCTTTAGAAAATGCTATGCTTAAACGTGATTTGGAAGGCTTAAAGTTTATTGTCAATCGTTTAGGACAACAACCTAATATTAATCGAGTGACGATTGTTAATCCCAAAGGGCAGGTGCGTTTCTCCAGTCATGCTGAATATATCAATACAAATCTGGATCTTGGTATGCCAGATAATTTCAGTCCTAGTAGTAAATTTATACAAGACAAAAACGGCAAAGAAGTACTGCGCAGTATTAATCCAGTCAACAATAAACCCCAATGCAAAGAATGTCATGGAGCGACTGATGTAAATCCGATAAATGGTATTCTGGTTGTTGACTATGATGCTTCTTCAATCAAACAAAAGGTTCGTAATACGACACTTATTCTTATGGGGGCGGGCGCATTGATTGTAATTATTAATCTTTTGGGTGGCTGGTGGTTCATCCGTCGATATATCCTAAAACCTGTGAATACTCTCAGTAATGCCAGTCAGGCCATTGCAGAGGGGCGATGTGATACGCGGGTCATCACTAAAGGTAATGATGAACTTTCCGTTCTTGGTGATACATTTAACCTGATGGCATCCAACCTGCAGGACAGTATGCGCAGCTTAAAGGAAGAAAAGGCATTTCTTCAGGCACTTGTGGACGCCATACCTGATGGCTTGCGCATTATTGATGACAATTTTAATATGCTCCTGGTTAATAAAGCATTTCTTAAACAAACAGGCTGTCCTGAGAAATTATGGGTTGGCGAAAAATGTTATGTCGCCACTCAGGGGCGGGATACTCCTTGTCCTGCTGATTTAAAGACCTGTACTTTGGAAGAAGTTCGTAAAACAGCCCAACCCTTCAAAGTCGTTCGACGTCAAAAGCGATGTGATGGCAGTGTTCTTGATGTTGAAATTTTTGCTGCTCACATGACTTTTATTAAAGAGGGCAAAGAAACCACTCTGATGATTGAATCCATACGCGATCTGACTCAGGAAGTTCGCTTTACCCATGAACAACGTCTGTCTGAATTAGGCCATCTTGCTGCCAATGTGGCTCATGAAATATTTAATCCCCTGAGTTCAATGAAGTTAGCGCTTAATACTATCACGAATGAAAGCCCACCCAACTCAGAAAAGATGAGTAACTATATTAATATTATTTCTAAATCCATGGATCAATGTATTCAAATGACCGATCGTTTATTACGTCTGAGTGCTTTACCCTCAGGTAAAGATGAGTTAGTTGATGTTCACAATGCAATTAAAGATATTTTAGGTCTTGTTAAATGGGATGCTGAACAGGCTTTAATCAAAGTTGTTGAAACTTTTCCCGATAAGCCTCTGAGGGTGTTAGCCAGTGAGAGTGAGATGCGAATGCTATTTTTGAATCTGGTGCAAAATGCCTTTCATGCCATGCCTTCAGGTGGTCTGCTTAATATTAAAGGTAATATTAAGGATGAACAGGTTATTATTCGTTTTGAAGATAATGGTGTTGGTATATCAGATGAACACCTCACCAAAATTTTTATGCCATTTTTTAGTCGCCGTGCAGATAATGTGCATGGTACTGGGCTTGGCTTACCCATATCACGCTCTATTGTTGAAAGTTACGATGGCACGCTGGAAGCTAATACTATAATGGGTAAAGGCAGTTGTTTTGTTATAAAAATACCGGAAGCTTCTATAAAGAGGTTAAAACAATGAAAACCAAAATACTGGTTATTGAAGATGATCAATTGCTGAATCAAATGATTGTCTACCAACTTGAAGGCATGGGACACGCGGCTATTGGTGTCGATAGCTTGCTTAAAGCTAAAAATTACCTGAGTAAACATGAACCCGATCTGGTTATTTCAGATATGAGACTTCCCGATGGCGACTGTATCAGTGAATTACCGGAGCTGATTGAATCACATCCGGTGATTGTATTGACCGCCTATGGTACGGTGAAAAATGCAGTGGAGGCTATACAAGCGGGGGCAGCGCAGTATCTTACTAAACCGGTCAGTCCTGATGAATTAACGCTGGTGGTGGATCGTGTGCTTAAAAATGCCGCATTAGAAGCGGATCATCTGTTTTATAAATCACGTCTCAAGGAGCAAAATAGCAAGCTGCCGTTTATGATAGGCCAGAGCCCTGCACTTGAACAGGCAAAAGAATTGATTGATGCTGTTGCACCTAGTGATATGACAGTATTAGTGTTAGGTGAAAGTGGTTCCGGTAAAGAATTGGTTGCGCGTGCTATTCATGAACAGAGTCACCGTGCTGACAATAATTTTGTCGCAGTTGATTGTTGCACTTTGCAGGAAAACTTATTTGAATCGGAATTATTTGGTCATGAAAAAGGCGCTTTTACCGGCGCAGAACGCAAGAAAAAAGGTTTAATAGAAGGTGCTTCGGGAGGTACATTATTTCTTGATGAAATTGGTGAAATTCCACCGGCTATTCAGGCAAAATTACTGCGAGTTTTAGAAACAGGAAAATTTCGGCGTGTCGGGGGGACGAAAGATATCACTTCAAATGTAAGAATAGTCGCGGCGACTAATCGGGATTTAAAGAAAATGTCTGAAAATAACGAGTTTCGTGCTGATCTTTATTATCGCCTGGATGCCTTTAGTCTGCACAATCCGCCTTTGCGAGAACGACGAGAAGATATTCCATTTTTGGTTGAACATTTTATCAGTAACCATAATTTTTCAATGCGTATGAAAAAATCCGTGAACAAAGAAGCAATGAGAAAACTTATTGCTTATGACTGGCCGGGTAATGTGCGCGAATTAAAAAATATGGTGGAAAGAGCCATTATTCTTTCACGGAGAAATAAAATTATTCGAGGTGAACATTTTAGTCTGAGAGGTTGTGAAAAAGTAGACGGTAATTTTCAACTGGACATTAATCCGGGTATGGATCCGACTCTTGAAGAAATTGAAGCCTGTTACTTAAAAATGTTAATGCAAAAACACGACGGACATAGAATGACTATTGCGCAAATAATGGGTATTAGCGAACGTCAGGTCTATCGTCTAATTAAGAAGCACAATATTGGTGAAGAAAATATTCAAGTAACACCGCAATTAAATCGTCGTAGTAGTGATAGATCTGAAAAGATAAGTATTTAAATAGTTCAACCTGGCTGCAAAATCATTTTTGTATCCTATTGCTATGTTTTTTGCTTCTTACTCTGCTTTATCCTGCCTTAGGATTTGAACTAAAATGAAGAATGCTGCCCCATTAAAATTAACTTTTTTTTGTGAATTATCAAGAGTTGAATTAACAAAACTCTTTTCAAATGAAGTGTTGTTTACGCAGTTACGAAAACTTCAGGCTACTATAAGTCTTGGTATACTGGACTTTAGTGATGAGCGTGCCAGAATTGTTCATCAATTAAATGAATATAATATTCCTGTTATAGCCTGGCAGCTGCTTAGAGAAGAAGAAGGCTATTGGTATAATATGAGTAATGCCCCTAAAGCTTCTTCAGCTTATAGTGATTTTTTAGATTGGACCAAAAGACATAATTTACGATGGGCCGGCTTAGGAGTAGACATTGAACCTGATATTAGTGAAGTTCACAACCTGCTGAGCAACAAGCTGCGTATTATTCCTGCTCTTTTTAAACGTATGTGTCGAAAAAAATGTTTTGATGATGCCTGTAAGGAATATCATACATTGGTTTCACGTATGAAAAATGATGGTTATATGGTTGACAGTTATGAATTTTTATTTATGGATGATGATCGTAAGGCAGGTTCCTGTATTCTCGGCCGTGTTTTAGGTGTTACCGATGTGCCGTCAAATCGTCGTGTATTAATGCTTTACTCCAGTTTTTTTCGTCCCTATGGTGCTGCAGTATTGTGTAATTATGCCTGTGGTGCTGATTCTGTTGCTGTGGGTATAACCGGGGGGGGTGTTGAGTTCCCTAGCATCAACTCTGCGCCTCTTAATTGGCATGAATTTTCCAGAGACTTACGCCTGGCACGTCAATCTTGTGATGATATTCATGTATTTAGTCTGGAAGGTTGTGTTGAACAAAACTTTATGGAACCTCTTATTAGTTTTGACTGGAATGTACCGGTTAAACAACCCCAACCCATGACTTTTATGTTGACGATAGCACGCTTCTTTTCCCGAATAGTCTTATGGCTAACCGCTCATCCATTTCTGATTGGACTGGCTACGGGTCTTCTTGCATCCATTTTTATTTTATAAAGGCACTGATTCAGGGTATGGCCATGAATTTGGTACTATCTCCTGATCTAGTAGTGCAGAAATTTTTTCATTTTGTGTCATGCTTTCAATGAGTTCAACATTGAGCAATTTATTGGGCTGTAGACTATAAAACATGACATATTGCCCCAGCATTTCATAGACTAAGCGTTGTACCCAGATAGGCTGATGACTAATGCTTTGTTGAGGTGCTTCTTTTAATGTATCTAATACATTAAAACAATCTTTTTCAAAACGTCTTTTAATCGACTCCTGTTTCAATTGCGCAATATTGTTTTTAAACAAGTGACGGATAAGTTCGACTAATAGTTCAAGTGCTTCATCGGTGGTTAATTTTGTAATTGGCATAATAATCTTTGTGTATTGTTAAGTTAAAAGGAATTAAAAGCAAAATCCATGCCGTAACGTTATGTTGTAAAAAAATACACTATTTCATACTCAGTCGTTTATTATCAAAAAATTCATATTAATGATAAATTTTATGGGACAGATCAAATATAAGCAATTTGCTTTACATTTAGGCACACCTCAACCTCAGAATATTTAAATTCTGAAAAACTGTATTGAGTGGTGATTTTTTTAGTGCACGGCTCTGGTTGGTGGATAGCCAGTCATCCACTTTTTGGCCTGAAGTCCCTTTGTAACGACCCTGCCTGCGTGTTTTAGGTTCTACCAAGCTTTAAAAAGCTCTAGAAAATTCTGATTAACGCCTTGTACTGGTCAAGTCCAACCGGACACTTTTTTTAGAGAATTTTCATAGTTAATTGGTGACTGATCACCATTCGCTGTATGCAGCCTTTCAAGGTTGTAATACCTCATGTAAACTGCGACATCTTTCTTCATATGTTCACGGGTAGGTTGAGCAATTTTAAATATCCAGTCGTGCTTGAGACTTCCAAAAAAGCGTTCAACTACGCCATTATCCCAACAAGCTCCAACATC
>JAIVER010000113.1 GCA_023864145.1 Thiohalomonas sp.
TAATGAATGAAAAGGTGAGAAATAATCATTTTTTTCACAATGCTAAAGAGTTTCGACAGAAAATTAATGAATTTTTTGATGAAATTTTACCAAGAATTTTCAAGTTGATTGGGTATAGTACTGCTTGATGGCATGCACATTTTGTCAAAAATCAAAGCCCACTGAATACTTAAATCCATCCCGGTTATTTTACAAACAGCTAAATCATCTCAGCAAGATATTATAGAAGGCATGAACTCAGGCGCGTATTATTATCTGACCAAGCCGTTTGATGATGAAATCTTATCTTCAATTGTTAGAACAGCAATTGAAGATAAAATGTGTTATGACCTGCTGACAATGGAACTTAAAGAAAGTGTCAGGGGCCTGACAACACTGCAAAGCGCTCATTTTGAATACAGGACTATTGATGAAGTAAATGATCTGGCAAAGGTTCTTGCTAATGTCTGCGCTCAGCCGGATAAAGTGGTTACAGGAATTTCAGAGTTCTTAATTAATGCGGTCGAACATGGCAATCACAATATCCGTTATGACGAAAAATCCCGATTAATTACCCACGGAGAATGGAAAAAAGAAGTAAAAAATCCTCTTAAATTAAGCCAATATAAAGATAAAAAAGTACGGGTTACTTTTACAAGGGAAGGTCAGAACAATAAAATAGTCATTGAGGATGAAGGTAATGGTTTTGACTGGCAACAATTTCTCGAACTTGATCCCAAAAGAGCATTTGAATCTCATGGACGTGGTATTGCTATGGCAAAAATGCTGAGTATTGACGAGATAAATTTTCAAGGATGCGGGAATAAAGTTGAAATAATGATTAAAGCTTTTTTTAGCGAAAAAAAATAATCAGTTATTTATCAGCTTTCTACTTGTTTTACTGTTTTGATTATCTGTTTAATTTTAACTTCAAGCTCTGAATGATTAAATGGCTTGGTGATATAATCATGCCCTCTGGCCTCATGTCCTTTTATCTTGTCCTCCAGAGTGCCGCGTGCAGAAACAAAAATAACCGGGATATCACGAATCTCTTCAAGTTTTTTTAGCTCACGACAGGTATCATAACCATCTATGCCTTTACATAGAAACATCCATAAGTATGAGATCAGGCTGTATGTCTCTTATATCTTGTAGACATTCTGCACCGAAAGATATCAAAGCCACTTCAAAGTTTGAACTAAAAAGTTCCTCACCAATAGCCTGATTAATGGGTTCATCATCAACAGATAATATTTTATACATAGCTTAATTCTTATCGTTAAATTATTAATTTCTTAAAGAAATAACAGGCCAGTTATGAGCATTAGCATAGGCCTTGAGTTTATCATCAGGATCAACAGCAACCGGATGAGTTACTTTCAGTAATAAAGGCAGATCATTTACTGAATCACTATAAAAATAACTATTCTCTAATGAAAAGTTATTCTCCTGCATCCACTGTGACAAACGTTCAACCTTACCATCCTGAAAGCAAGGTATACCTGTTATCTTTCCAGTGTAGGTATCGTTTTTTTGTTCAGGTATTGTGGCAATAATATCATCCACATCAAATTTTTTAGCAATTGGGGCTGTTACAAAATGATTAGTTGCTGTAATGATCAATAAAAAATCATTGTTCAGACGATGTTTCGCTATTAATTCTTCTGCTTGAGGTAACCAGATGGAATCAATTTTCTTTTGCATAAACTCATTATGTAATTTAGACAGTTTAGTCATTGAATGTTGGCTTAAAGGTGCTAGACTAAATTCAAGAAACTCGTAAATATCAAGTGTTCCAGCTTTGTATTCATTATAAAATCGTTGATTTTCCTGCTCATATATAAGCGGATCGACCAGTTTTTTTTCAACTAAAAATTCTCCCCAAAGATAATCACTATCACCACCTAGAAGCGTATTATCGAGATCAAAGATTGCTAAATTCACTTATAGTACCATAAAAAGAGATTGATTTTACCACTTTTCTTGATAAAAACAGTGATATAATTTATTGTAATTTCGATAATTGGAAACTTTCCAGTTAATTTTATTACAATTCTTTATCGTTTTACTATTTATTACGGTGTTTAATTTTGATTGATTCAGATGGCTACAGAGCAAATGTTGGCATCATCATTTTTAATGATGATGGTAAGCTGTTCTGGGCGCGCAGAATTGGTCAGGATGCCTGGCAGTTTCCTCAGGGAGGTATTGCTTATGCTGAGTCTCCAGAGCAGGCAGTTTATCGAGAATTGGTTGAAGAAACCGGATTAACAGCAAAAGACGTACAAATTGTTGCGCAAACTGAAGGTTGGTTGCGCTACAATTTGCCAGAACATCTTGTTCGTCGCTACAAACGTCCTATCTGTATTGGTCAAAAACAAAAGTGGTTCATGCTTCGTTTGCTAACAAATGATGCAGCTGTTTTGCTTGATAAAAATAAACGACCAGAATTTGATGTTTGGAAATGGACTGACTATTGGACACCATTAAATGAAGTGATTTCATTTAAAAGAGATGTTTACAGACAGGCATTAGAATTTTTTGAACCGACATTGGATTTGCAAATAAAATAAGTACTTAAGGGGGGGGATAATTTATGTTGCAAACTTTGCGACGAATTGTTCAGGAAGTTAATTCAACCAGAGATCTAAGCCAGGTTCTGGAAATCATTGTCCAAAGAGTAAAAAAAGCAATTGAAGCCGATGTTTGTTCAATTTATCTGTATGATAGTGATGAAAGCAAATTTATTCTTATGGCAACAGATGGCCTGAATGACAAGCTTGTAGGTAAAGTACAAATGGCGCATGGTGCTGGACTGGTCAGCCTGGTCGCACAAAGAGCTGATCCACTTAATCTGGATGATGCCCAGGAACATCCCAGATTTGAATTATTCACCGCTCTAAATGAAGAACCTTATCATGGTTTCACTGGTATCCCCATTACTCACCATCGTGAAGTATTAGGTGTACTCGTTGCTCAATCTGAATCACGTATGCGTTTTTCTCAAGATGTTGTTAATTTTCTTGTTACAATTGCTGCTCAATTAGCGGGTTCAATTATTAACGCGCAGGCGAGCAAACAAATTTCTGCTCTTTCTAAAGAAACACAATCTAATCAAAACACCTCTAAAATTCATCAAGATCACCGTCCCTTGAGCGGACAGCCGGGTTCTCCTGGCGTGGCAGTAGGTAAGGCGGTTTCTATTACCTCTTCTTTTTCTCTAAATACTGTACCTGACAGACCTGCAGAAAATATTGAAGACGAAACAATTGTGTTTCGTTTAGCACTGGAATCTGCTCGACAAGATATTAAGTCACTATCATTCCAATTATTGTCAGATGGACTGCCTACTGAAGACGTTGCCATATTTGATGCTTATTTGCTGATGCTGGATTCCAATACCCTGATTGAAAGTACTATTGGAAAAATACAAAAAGGCAACTGGGCTGCCGGGGCTTTGCGAGAAACAATTTCAGAGCATATCAAATTATTTAGTGAAATGGATAACCCCTATCTTCAGGAACGAGTTAAAGATATTAGAGATTTAGGCCAGTGTATATTTAACCAGATGCATGGCATCAATGATCTTCCAGTTCACAAACTTTCTAAAGATACTATCATTGTTGCAGAAGATATCTCTGCACCGCTCCTGGCGGATATTGAAAAAACAAATATATCAGGAATTGTACTCAAACGTGGTTCAAGAACCTCACATGTTGCTATATTGGCAAGAGCGATGGGGATTCCTACTGTTGTCGGAGTTAATGAATTGCCCGTAATGCAGCTGGATGGTAGTCAATTGGTTGTTGATGGCTACAATGGTAAAGTTTATATTTCACCACCCGAGAGTATCCTTAGTGAATACTCTCGTTTAGTTTCTCAAGAAGATGAACTTTCTCAGGAATTAAGAGCGCTATCTGGCAAACCTGCAACCACTATAGATGAAGTTAATATCCCCCTCTATGCTAATAGTGGTTTAGTTGCAGGTATTACACCCAGTAAAGAAAGTGGTGCAGAAGGAATAGGCCTTTATAGAACAGAATACCCTTTTATGATCAGGCAGAGATTTCCTGGAGAAGAAGAACAAAGTAAAATTTATCGAGAAGTGATGGAGGCATTGGCACCAAGACCCGTTGTTTTAAGAACACTTGATATTGGCGGTGACAAATCCCTGAGTTATTTCCCCATTGAAGAGGATAATCCGTTTCTGGGTTGGCGAGGCATACGAGTGACACTCGATCATCCAGAAATTTTTATGATTCAGTTACGCGCAATGTTAATTGCCAGCATAGGATTAAATAACTTACATATTTTATTTCCAATGGTCAGCAAGGTGAGTGAACTAGAAGATGCGAAAAATTTACTAGAACGTGCTTACCAGGAGGTATTAGCTGAAGGGCATGAAGTAGAGATGCCCAAAGTCGGTGTAATGGTTGAAGTTCCTTCCCTTGTTTTCCAAATGAGACAAATAGCATCCCTTGTTGATTTTGTTTCAATTGGAACTAATGACCTAATACAATATTTAATGGCAGTTGACAGAAATAATGCCAATGTTGCCGACCTGTATGAATCATTAAATCCGGCAGTACTAACAGCAATCAAACAAGTAATAGATGAAGCACACAAAGAAAATGTACCAGTTAGTGTTTGCGGAGAAATGGCTGGTGATCCACTGGCAGCAATTCTGTTGCTCGGAATGTCAATTGATTCATTAAGTATCAGTGTGGCATCTTTACCCAGAGTCAAATGGATGATTAGAAATTTTTCATTTAGTGAAGCAAAAGAACTAGTCGATAAAGCTTTGACGATGAAAAATGCCTATCTTATTAAAAACATGTTAACAGCAAGCATGGAAAACAAAGGACTAGGGGGACTAATTCGAGCTGGTCGTTAGGCAGAGTTGAAGTTTACCTCTTACTTTTTTTACTCTAGCAGATAAATTTGAAGCATATTTCTTACTCTAATTTATCCTCTACTATGGATATAAAATATTAACATCTATTATTATCAGACACTTAGAAATTAATAAAAAAATATTGTAAGTTAATTTTTAAAAAGTGTTGACGGCAGTTAAAGACTGCGTATAATACACCACTCATTCAGCGACACTCTTAGTTAACACTAAGGAAATTATTGAATAAACAGTCACTTAGGCGCAAGGCCCGATGAACTGATTGCTCTTTAAAAAGAAATCGAACAATTTGTGTGAGTTCTTATCAATCGACTTCTAACGTCAGTTTACTGATGTTAGAAGTCACAAAATTGAAAGAACTCAAACAAAGTCAAAAACGGATCTGTTCACTTAAGCAATTAAGCGATCAGAAGTAATTCATTTGAGATTGAGTTTGAGCGTTCCTCCTTTGGAACAAACATGATTAAACTGAAGAGTTTGATCCTGGCTCAGATTGAACGCTGGCGGCATGCTTAACACATG
>JAIVER010000114.1 GCA_023864145.1 Thiohalomonas sp.
TCAAAAGCAATTTTTATTAGGAGCGGCAACGATACCGCCTTTTTTTTGTCAACTGTTTTATGTTATATTTTTAAATTTTTTTCCTCTTTTGGGGAATGTGAAACTCTAAACTTTAGATATCTAGATTAAACGGCCTTATATTGCCTGGAAACTTTTAATCCAGCTCACCAGGGTAATCAGCAATCCCCGGATTTTTGCTCACGCCTAATAATTTAGGATGATTGATCTTAGGTAAACGCAATATATTGTCTTTACTGCGTTGGCTGATAATATAATCATATACCACATCCCACATTAAACGGCCTTCAGGAGTGCGGTTAACCGAGGCCCAGCCTGCTACTTTATAGGTTTCTTCGGGATCAATTAAATGACCATTATCAAGTCGTGCATCGGTAATTCGCTCATAAATAGGCTTATCAGGATCAATGGTATAATCCAGACCTCCGATACGTACCATGTCACCACCGGACTGCAGATAAGGATCTGGATCAAACAAGTTGTCAGCAACACCTTCAAGGATATTCATCAGAACCTTGCCTTTCATATCGGCAACATAGGTTTCACCATAGGTTATGGCGCATTGACTCATCACATCTTCCATAGTGATCCAGTCACCTTTTAAGGTGGTGGTTCCCCAGCGTACACCCGCTGACATAGACACCTCAGCCTTGTATTCATGTCTCAAAGCATTACATAGAATTTGATCCCAGCTGCCCATAAAGTTACCGCGACGATATAACAGGCGATCTGCAATGGCTAATTTTTCATTAAGGATTTCTTCATAGGATTTGCCGAGACGGGATTTATTGAAGAAATGCTTAGTGGCACGACTTTCAATAATCTTATTGTCATACTTTGTCTGGCGTATTTGCTTGATATAAGCCGCCATTTCTTTGTCAGCAGGCAGCCAGTCAGTAATAATGGGCAGCATGTGATAATGCATGGCTTTGATTTTGCCTTTTTGAATATCAAAATCCATGACACCGATATATTTACCATTAGAACCGGCATTGGTGACCAGACAAGTGCCGCCCTCTACATTTTTAACCTCTAGCGGTTTAGGCATAGCATCATGCGTATGACCACCAAAAACAGCATTCAGTCCTGGAACGTTTTGTGCCATTTTAATGTCAACATCCATGCCATTGTGAGAGAGCAGGACAATAGCATCGGGCTTTTCGTCAGCACGTATTTGAGCAACCAGCTCAATCATGTCATCTTCACGCAGGCCAAATGACCAGTCAGGGAAAAATTCCTGTGGATTGGCATTGGCGGTACGGGGAAAAGCCTGTCCAATAATACAAATACGTGCGCCATTGAGCTCTTTGATCACATAAGGGCGAAAAGCATGGCCGGAATCTTCATCATAAAGACCACTGCCGTCAAAACGCTCGACCATGGCAGAGTATTCATCACTCATAAGAGCCTCTTCTTTAACACGCACGTTCTGACCGATAAAATCACCCTTGAATAAAGCAACATTACTGAGTACTTCTTCTTCTCTATAGGTAAATTCCCAGTGACCAACCATTACGTCCACACCCAAAATATTTGAGGCTTCCACCATATCAACACCACGAGTCCACAAGGCAGTACCAGAACCCTGCCAGAGATCACCACCGTCAATAGTGAGCGTATTTTCTTTACCACCTGCTTGTTGGCGAAGTCTATCTAATAGCGTTTTAATCCGAGCAAAGCCACCGGTTTTACCATAAATTTTAGCGACATTTTCAAAGTTCAGATAAGTGTAAGCATAGGCTTCAGGTGAATTGGGTTTAAGATCCATTTTTGTCAGTAGTTTGGTGCCAACCAGATGAGGAGGGCGACCATAGGCATCAGCTACACCCAGATTAACATTAGGTTCACGGAAGTAAACAGGATTTAATTGGCCATGTACATCAGTAATGTGCAGAATACGCGCATTACCTTTCATTGGAATGCTGTAAAAATCTTTTGGTTTATTTTCACTGGATTTACTGACTGCATTGAGCGGAAAAAGTGCCGGAACGGTAGTCGCCGTACCAGCTATTCCCATTACTTTAACAAAATTACGTCTTGAAACTGCCATTATGAACCCTCTATTAAATACTTCAAAAACTTTAGTTATATTTGCGCTTTATTATTTATAAAAATCAATTACATTAAAATGGACAAAAATAAGATAAACTATGGTGGTTTTCC
This sequence comes from Thiohalomonas sp., assembly GCA_023864145.1. GTDB lineage: Bacteria > Pseudomonadota > Gammaproteobacteria > GRL18 > GRL18 > GRL18. The sequence continues at coordinate 2,182 of JAIVER010000114.1, forward strand.
ATAATATCAATACTTAACAACAGAAGTCCTGCTATAGTTAGTGATATTAGCCAGAGTTTTTGTTATTTTCTACTCGGAATTAATGCTTTACTATAGTTTTTTAGTAACTACTCAGCGTGTATTTTTAAATAACCTTTGTTAAGCCTATGGTCACTTATTTTTATAACTTTGAAAACTCGCTACGCTCAAATAATCAAAGTCAGAAAAATAAGCAACCATAGACTTTTTGTAACTAACACGCTGAGTAGTTACGTTTTTTACTTATTAAAAATAAATCAATAAGGTTTTATCAGGTATGATTTTTAAAGGTATTTTTTTATTTTTTTTATGCTGTATTGGTTTTGGGGGCTCTGAAGTGTCAGCAAGTGAAAATAAAGAAATTATCTATATAGGTGTTTTGAGTCATCGTGGTGATGAAGTGACTCAAAAAACCTGGTCGCCAACGGCTCAATATCTTACGGAAACACTCAGTTCTTATCAATTCATAATAAAGCCGCTGGATTTTGATGAAATTCATTCTGCTGTCAATAAGGAGAAAGTGGATTTTTTACTCGTCAACTCGGGCATTTATGTTGATATGGAGGTACGTTTTCGAATTTCGCGAATTGTGACTTTAAATAATCGAATTGATGATATTCCATTAAACGTCTTTGGCGGGGTTATTTTTACCCGTAAAGAACGTAATGATATCAATGATATCAGCAGTATTGTGGGTAAAAGCTTTATGGCTGTTGATGAAACCTCTTTAGGTGGTTTTCAAATGGCTTGGCGCTTAATAAATAAGCAAGGCTTAAATCCCTATAAGGATTTTTTATCCATGTCTTTTGCCGGTACTCATGATGAAGTTGTAATGGCGGTAAAAAATGGTCTGCTTGATATTGGCACGGTGAGAACCGGTATTTTGGAAACTATGGCGCTAAAAGGTGATATCAATCTTGATGAGTTTAAAATTATATCTCCTGTTACTGATGATGGCTTTCCTTATCTTCATAGTACGTCACTTTACCCGGAATGGCCTTTTAGTAAATTATCACATACGTCTAATGCTCTGGCTCAGGAAGTGGCCTTGGCACTATTAAAAATGAGTAATATTCACCCCTTAGAATCCAGGCATCAGGTTGCTGGCTGGACAATCCCTTTAAGTTATCAATCAGTGCATGAGCTTTTTAAAGAACTGAAATTATCCCCTTATGCACAATATGGTCGTTTTACCTTACAGGATGCCATTCAACGCTATTGGAAAGGGATTGCTATTATTTTATTTTTTTTAGTGATAATGACGATTATGAGCACCTGGATCGCACGCTTAAATAATCAATTAAAAAAATCAAAAATTTCTTTAGAACATCAGCATGATTTAATACTTAACTCTGTTTGTGATGGTATCTATGGAGTGGATAGAAATGGTAATTGTATCTTCATGAATCACTCTATGAGTTTGAATACCGGATGGAAAATTGAAGATTTTCAAAGTGGTAATCAACATGATTTATTGCATCATACTCGTGAAGACGGCTCTAAACATAAGAAAGAAGAATGTCCTGTTTATCTGACCTTTATGGATAATCAACAGCGCTATATAGATAATGACATTTTTTGGAAAAAAGATGGTACAAGCTTTCCGGTTGAGTATAGTAGTACCCCGATGATTGATCATAAGGGCCATGCAATTGGCAGTGTAGTGGTTTTTAGAGACATTAGTGAACGTAAGCTGGCAGATGAAGAAAAACGACGACATCAAAAAGAAATTACTCATATGGCGCGTCTTAATACCATGGGTGAAATGGCATCGGGTATTGCTCATGAGTTAAATCAACCATTAACTGCTATAGCAACCAACGCGTTTGCCTGTATTCAATTGTTGGAATCGGGTGAAATAAAAAAAGATAAACTAATGGATATTTTAGACAGCATTGGTTTGCAGGCTCAACATTCGGGTCAAATCATTAAGCAGTTACGTCAGTTTGTGCGTAAAGAGCAGCCAGAACGCTCTATTATTAATATTAATGATTCGGTTAAAGATGTGCTTATATTTGTGGAATCAGAAGCACGTAAAGCCAATGTTAAAATTATTTGCAATATGGATAAAAGCCTTCCAAAGGTACTTGCCCAACCTATTCAAATAGAACAGGTTTTATTAAATTTATTAAAAAATTCTATTGAAGCATTACAAACTATCGATAAAGGAAATAGAAAATTGCTGATAACAACAGAAGTTGCTGGCGATAATGCAGTGATTGTTACCGTTGAAGATAATGGCCCGGGAATTGAAAAAGAAGTTAAGGAAGGCCTGTTCGACCCCTTTGTTACAAGTAAAAATGACGGCCTGGGCTTGGGCTTGTCTATCAGTCAGGGTATCATAGAGTCACATCACGGGAAACTGTATCTGCACTCTGGTGACAGGAGTGATAAGAATGGTACAATATTTCGTTTTGCTCTGCCTGTGGTCAGTAAAGTTGATGAGATGGATGAAACTGTCTTTGCAAAAAATTTAGTGAGGTAAATGAATAATTATGAATGATGTACCCAGTGTTTTTATTGTAGATGATGATGAACAGGTTCGCAGTGCCCTGACTTTGCTTATGGAGTCAGTCGGACTCAAGGCAAAAAGTTTTGCATCAGCTCATGATTATTTAGAGCAGTTTGATGCTGCAAAGCCCGGCTGTCTTATTCTTGATGTGCGCATGCCGGGAATTAGCGGACTTGATTTACAGGCTAGATTAAGTGCAGAAAAAATTCACCCGCCGCTTATTATCATTACTGGTCATGCCGATGTGCCTATGGCGGTTAGAGCAGTGACTGCAGGTGCGGTTGATTTTATTGAAAAGCCATTTAATAATCAGTCGATGTTAGATAATGTACACCGGGCGATTGAATTAGATGCGAAACAGAGAGGTGAGTCATCTCGACTACAAGATGTTGAACTGCGCTACGATGAACTCACACCAAGAGAAAAAGAAGTACTACAGCTCGTTATTGATGGTAAGCGTAATAAAATAATTGCTTCGGAAATGCATATCAGTCAATCTACAGTGGAAGCTCATCGTTCAAAAGTAATGGAGAAAATGTTGGCTAAAACACTATCGGATCTGATGCGTATGGCTCTTTTGCTTAAATTAATATCATAACACTATACCCATGACCTATGAAAATGCTTGATTTTCATAGAGAAGAAGATCAAAATTATCCAATGACGCAAATTACTCTCACAGCCCAT
>JAIVER010000115.1 GCA_023864145.1 Thiohalomonas sp.
TAATATGCTGGTTTCATGAATTCTTAAAGCCTGAGCGATCATGGGAACCTTCCAGCCTTCAGAGCAAAGTAGGATGGCTTTGATTCTATCCCGTTCTTTTCCATTTCCAGAATGCTTATATTGCATTTCTAGAACTAATTTTTCATGGGCTGTGAGAGTAATTTGCGTCATTAAATAATTTTGATCTTCTTCTCTATGAAAATCAAGCATTTTCATAAATCATAGGTATATTATGGTGTAATAATCCGTCCTAAGGTATGCGGGTTGGCCTGCGCGGGGACGCTGCAAGTACGTCCATGTAACGCTTAGACTCGACATCCATGTCTCTCCAAACCTCACCCAGACCAACCCGCATACCTTAGCACTCAATTCGTACTTTATTTGTTCTAGTGTTGTCCCAAAGCAAAAGCAAGATCAAAAGATTAAGAAAGTGCTTTTTCTATTTCTTTTGACTTTGCTTTGGGACAACACCCTTAAAAATAAATAACATTGAAGTGTTGGGTAGACTGCTACGTATTAATGGGGTTTGGCGAGACATGGACGTCGAGTCTAAGCGTTACATGGACGTATTCAAAGCGTCCCCATTCATACACACCAGTCTACCCAGCACGTTTTATTACCCCATTATTAACTCACGCAGCCACAGTTTTCTTATTCGCTACCTTCAAACGATAACGTCTATCCAGAACAGCAACAAAACCACCCAGACCCATAAAAATACAACCCAACCAGATCCAGCGAATAAACGGTTTGTAATAAATTCTTAAACTCCAGGCACCATTGTCTAATTGCTCTGCTAATGCCACAAATAAGTCACGGAACAGACCAGCATCAATACCCGCTTCAGTCATCGGCATACCACGCACCTGATAAATTCGTTTTTCTGGTGTTAATACAGCCACTGTTTCACCTTTTTCACCGACTACACTGATAGCACCTTCATAAGCAATATAATTGGGCCCCTGATGGCTCTTAGCTCCCTCAAAGGTAAACGAATAACCTCCCAGAGAGATAGTATCGCCGGGTTCCATACGTAAATCTTTTTGTAGACTCATTGATTCAGTAAATGTCACACCGACGACAAAGATCGCAACACCAATGTGTGCCAGATTCATACCAAAAAAAGATAAAGGAATTTTCTTAAAGGCAGTGAAGGCATTACCTTTATTTCTCACTCTATCCACAAAGCTCATAACAACACTCGAAACAATAAGCGTGGCCAGACCAATGCTTATTGACACCATCACTGAGCCTTTTTCAAGCAGGAGCATTGAAAAACCAACGGCAAAAGCAACAAATACAGGAATAATCATGTGTTTAGCAACACGAGAAAAATTATCACCCTTCCAGCGCATCAATGGTGCCATTGACATAATAACCAATGCAGGCAGCATAATAGGTACAAACACTGCGTTGAAATACGGTTTGCCAACGGATAATTTACCCAGATCAATAAGCTGATCTAATAGTGGATATAAGGTAGCTAATAAAACCATGGCACAGGCAACAGTCAATAGAATATTACCCAACAGCATAAAGGTGTCTTTAGAGAACACATTAAAGTAACCACCACCTTTCATTGATGGGCCTCTAATGGCATAAAGTGTTAAAGAACCAGCAATCACCAGAACAAGGAAGGCTAAAATAAACGAACCCCGGGTCGGATCAGATGCAAAGGCATGTACAGAGACCAGGACACCGGAGCGAACCAGGAACGTACCCAGCAAGCTTAAAGAGAAAGCAAGGAGTGATAATAAAACAGTCCAGCTTTTAAATGCACCATGTTTTTCAGTTACTATCAATGAATGCAATAAAGCAGTAGCAACCAGCCAGGGCATAAATGAAGCATTTTCAACCGGATCCCAGAACCACCAGCCACCCCAGCCCAATTCATAATAGGCCCACCAGCTGCCTAAAGCGATACCCAGAGTTAGAAATACCCAGGCAATAACCGTCCAGGGACGAGACCAACGTGCCCATGCTGAATCAAGCTGACCAGAAATCAACCCGGCAATGCTAATACTAAAGACAACAGAGAGACCAACATAGCCCATATAGAGCATAGGCGGGTGAATCACCAGACCAAAATCCTGTAATAAAGGATTCAAATCTTTACCATCTAAAGCGCCAGGGAAAAGGCGTTCAAAAGGATTTGAAGTAAATATGATGAATAATAAGAAACCAATACTCAACATGCCCATCACAGACAGAACTCTGGAAGTCATGGACAGAGGTAAACTCTTACTAAAAAAGGCCACCGCCATGGTCCAGCCGGAGAGGATCAGCAGCCACAATAAAAAGGAGCCCTCATGGGCTCCCCAAACGGCTGAGATTTTAAACATCATCGGCAGGGCTGAATTCGAATTGGCAGCCACATAGCGTACTGAAAAATCATCTATAGTAAACGAATAGGCCAGTGCAGCAAAAGACACTGAAATTAAAAAGAATTGAGCAACCACCGCATAGCGGGAAAACTGCATTAATTGAAGGCTGTTTTTATGAGCGCCGATCATGGGTAGAGCAGCAAGAATAATCGAAACAGCCAGGGCAATTGCCAGGGAAATATTCCCAATCTCAGGTATCATTGCGCTTTTTCTCCTGAGACTTCACTCTTAGCTGAAGCAGCTTCTGCCGCTGTTTTGACCATAGCTTCTTTGCCTTCTACATCTGCCTTGTCCAATGCGTCCTGAACTTCCGGCGGCATATAATTCTCATCATGTTTAGCCAGTACTTCTTCAGCAATAAAATGGGCTATTTTACCTTTAGGTCTATCAATAGTGCTACCATCTAATTTACCAGTTGCAACAATACCCTGCCCTTCACGAAATAAATCCGGCAAAATCCCAACATAAGTGACCGCAATGGTTTCAGCATTATCAGTAATATCAAAATGAATGGTCATACCATCTTTTTCGCGCTTAACAGTGCCATCACTGACCAGACCTCCCAAACGAAAAGAATAACCGAGAGGTGCTTCACCCGCTTTTACCTGAGTGGGACTAAAAAAGTATAAGAGGTTTTGATCAAGTGCTTTAAGTCCTAATGTTACTGCTGCACCAACACCCGCTAATATAAGGAATACCAGTATCAGACGATTTTTACGTTTTGGGTTCATTGTTTCTCCTCATTATGGGGATCACGACGATATTTCATCGCTAATTCTTTAAAAATACTTTTCTTATCCATCAGTGGTTTGATAGCAACATAGCCCATAAGAACAAGTGCAAGCCCATAAGATGACCAGACATAGGCTCCATATTTACCCATTTGTAACATTTCCAGCATTTTTTAACTCTTTGTTTTTAGCAGTTCTAATTAATTTTTTGTTAACTATTTTCTTTTAGTATCTCTTTAACCCAGCGATTATTTTGCTCAGCATATAAAACTTTATTTCGTGCTCTTACTAAGAGCACAGTAGCGTAATAAAGTTTAAAACCCAGTGCCATTAATAATAAAGGAATTAACATCGAAATATGAATAGAGGGTTTATCAAACTTTGTAACCGTTGCACCCTGATGTAAAGTATTCCACCACTCCACTGAATAATGAATAATGGGAATATTAATGACGCCGACAATGGCTAAAATCGCACAGGCTCTGGCCGCAGCTCTGGGATCTTCAATAGCAGATTCCAGTGCCATATAACCTAAATAAAGAAACAGAAGGATCAGCTCAGCAGTCAGGCGAGCATCCCAGACCCACCAGGCACCCCACATAGGTTTGCCCCAGATGGAACCTGTCACTAATGCCAGAAAAGTAAATGCTGCACCAATCGGTGCAGTGCTGCTGGCAATCACATCAGCCAGTTTAATTTTCCAAATCAGACCAACAGCACCGGCACTCGCCATTACCATATAGATAAACATGGACATCCAGGCTGCGGGTACATGAACAAAGATGATCCGATAGCTGTCTCCCTGCTGATAATCAACCGGAGCAAAAAACAAACCATCAATGCTGGCGACAATGATTAAAATAGTAGCAAGCCAGCCTAACCAGGGGATTAATTTTCCGGAAATACGATAAAAATGTTTAGGCGATGCAAAGTAATAAATAAACGTCATTACCGGATTGCTCTTAGCCTGTTTTTTAGAATTAGGGTTAACTACAGCGTTCATTATTCGAGACTCACTCTTAATGCAGCGGAGGTGGCAATAGGTGCCAGCGTTATACAAAAGATCAAAAATGCAGCCAGAAAATACAGCTGTCCGCTAATAGACAGGCCAGCCATACTACTTCCTACGGCATTGGAAGAAAAAATTAAAACCGGAATATAAAGAGGCAGTACCAGCAATGACAACAGTATACCCCCTCTTTTTAATGCCACAACCAGCGCCATACCAATAGCACCAATTAAGCTCAGGATAGGTGTCCCTAATAACAAAGTAATCATTAAGGTCTCTATTGCGTCATTAGTTAAAAACATCACCGTACCCAGCAAGGGAGAGAAAATGATGATAGGAAAGCCGGTGATCAGCCAATGAACAATAATTTTGCCCAACACTAAAATAGACAATGGATATTCACTCAGTAACATTAACTCCAGAGTACCATCATCAAAATCAGAGCGAAATAAGGAATCTAAAGACACCATGGATGCTAATAAGGCTGCTACCCAGATAATACCGGGGCCAATTTCAGCCAGTGTTTGTTTCTCAGGGCTGATACCCAGAGGGAAGAGTGTGACAACAATAACGAAGAAAAACAGCGGGTTAAGTATTTCGCTCTTATGTCTGAACGCCAAGCGTAAATCCCGTTTTACCAAACTAAAAAAAGCATTATACAATTTTACTACCCTGAACTACTGATAAGTTAAAAGATGTTAACGAAAATAAGTAATTTATTTTACATGGTTCTGTAACGAACTCAATCATAATTCTCATATTTTTATTCTGTACAAACATAGACTTATTTATCATACGGTTATTTTGGACAGGCTTAATAACTAAAAGTTGCATCTAAAATTGTCAATCTGACACTCGACTCTTTTAAGTCCCTTAGAACATCTGAGCGAATACTTTGCGGAACATCACTAATACCGCTGCTGCCCCCAATAATTCTAGGTTGTCGCGGCTTGATTAATTGGGACAGATCAAATATAAACAATTTGCTTTACATTTAGGCACACCTCAACCTCAGAATATTTAAATTCTGAAAAACTGTATTGAGTTGTAATTTTTTTAGTGCACGGCTCTGCTTGGTGGATAGGCAATCATGGACAGCCAGTCATCCACTTTTTGGGCAGAAGTGCCTTTGTAACAAGCCTGCCTGCGTGTTTTTAGGTTGTACCAAGCTTTAAAAAGCTTTAGAAAATTCTGATTAACGCCTTTTCGCACATAGAGATAAGGACGTAACACTGAATTAAATCCTTCAATCGCACTGGATGCCCGATAACGA
>JAIVER010000116.1 GCA_023864145.1 Thiohalomonas sp.
CATGGGCTGTGAGAGTAATTTGCGTCATTGGATAATTTTGATCTTCTTCTCTATGAAAATCAAGCATTTTCATAGGTCATGGGTATACAATCTTGCTATGCTCCCTTATTAACCACGCCTTGGATTTTAGATGTCGATGTCACCCTCAAACCATTATACCCACAAAGCAAATATCCACTTTCTGAGAAGCTCAGTGCAATAATCAGACAATGGTAGGTGCCAGGCACAACGGAACAGGTGCAGCAAAAACACCAGGCATCCTATATTGGTACAAGCTAGAAATAGACAACATAAATATAAACGTTAGCAACAAGGACGCTAAGCAGCATGAATGGCATGCCAATCTTGATGAAGGTCATAAAGCTAAGCGGATAACCTGCACGTTCCCCTAAACCAGCCACCATCACGTTGGCTGCCGCGCCAATTAATGAACCGTTACCACCTAAACAAGCACCAAGGGCAAGCGACCACCACACAGGTTCTACCGCATCGGCTCCACCGAGGCTGCTCTCCATCGATTCCACCAGTGGAATCATCGTTGTAACAAAGGGAATGTTGTCGATAGCTGCGGATGCCAGTGCTGCCAGCCACAGTAGCGCGAAAGTAGTGATTTGCGGATCACCTTTGGTTAGCTCGATCAGCTTTTCACCCAGTATTTGCAGTATGCCGGTATGTTCGACACCATGCACTACTATGAATAGCCCCATGAAAAAAAATAGTGCGCCCCATTCAACTTCGGCAAACGCCTCGCGCACTCGTCTTCCTTCTACTTGTGAACTTTGGCCAAAGTCGCTTAATAACAGCAACACTGCTGCACCGAATATCGCAATTGTGCCGGGGCGAATCCCATAATGCTCACCAAAAATAAATCCAGCAATAACTGCGCTAATTATCATTAATGAAATCTTTAGCAGGGCCATGTCCTGAATGCTGTCTGCTGGACAAAAGCGCATAATCCGCTCACGGTTTTCCTGTGATGTTTGCAACGAACTACCGAGGTAGAAATAGAAAAATAAAGTGGTCAGCACTAGCAAAATGAATACCACGGGACCAAGGTTTATGAGAAAATCCATAAATGAGTATCCAGTTGCTGAGCCAATAAGAATATTTGGCGGATCACCGATAAGAGTAGCAGTGCCGCCAATATTGGATGCCAGTATTTGAGAGATTAAAAACGGATAAGGCGATACCTCCAGCTTTTTGGCAATTAGCAGCGCGATCGGTACCAGCAGCAATACGGTGGTCAGATTATCCAGAAATGCTGAAAATAATGCCGTAACCAGTGACAGTACAATCAGTACACCTCGCGGGTCTCCCTTGACTAAATGTACGGCCCAGATAGAGATATATTCAAACAGGCCGGTCTGGCGGATTACTGCGACTATGAGCATCATACCGGCTAAAAGCGCCAGTGTATTAAAGTCGATACCTGTGATGGCCTGATCCTGAGTCAGAATTCCGCTTATAATCATAATACTTGCGCCAATCAGGGTAATAACGGTGCGATTAAAGCGATCGCTAAACAGCACAATAAACGTAATGATGAGGATAGAAGCGGATAATATAACCGGGTCCAGCCCAAAGATAGTCGAGATTTGATCTTGATGTGGCTGGTTCATGCTGTTTTACCATGTGTAGCTTCAACCGCATGCATGATAGAAAAGTAGGAGATGGCACCCATGAGACGTCCGTTATCCAGCACCACCGGCACCACATTCTGGTGTTCACTGATCAGCAGCAAGGCATCAGCTAGCGCTGCCTCTGGGTGAACGGTTTGAGCATGTGGATCAAGTAGATCTCCAATGAGTTGTGAACGGATATCATTCATACGCTCCTGCAAGTCATCGATGGATTCATGCAAGTAACTGGCATGTTTGATACCACGCATCATGCTTATTGATTTAGGTAAGAGCATACGCATCAGTTTTTCCGTACTGACCAGACCAGCAAACTTGTTATCACGATCAACAATAGGAACACAGTCAAGATGATGTTGGCGCATAAAGTCGATGACGGTGCCAGCTGATTGATAAGTATAGAGGGGGGTAGATAATGGGCTCATACAAGTACGGCAATCCATGATCGAATCTCCTTTGAATCAATTTAATAAAATTTAAACAAGTACCTCTAATACAACAACTGACTGGAAGGATAGGAACTTCAATGGCACTTTTCAAGCTAGTCCACAATTAAATTTTAATTTACTATAGTAAAGACGATCTTGTTATCTTCCACTGTAATCCGCACTCGGCTTCCCTCTGTAGATTCACCCTTGATAATCTTCATAGCCAGAGGATTCTCCAACTGACGCTCAATTTCGCGCCTCAAGGGGCGAGCACCATAGACCGGGTCAAAACCATCACGGGCCAGTTTCTGAAATACATTTTCATCAATTTCCAGTTTAATCCCTTTCTATTTCATGCTCTCAGTCAACGCCTTGACAAACAAATGAGCAATTTGCAATATCTGTCCCTCTTCCAGGTAGTGGAAAACAATGATATCGTCAAGACGATTAAGAAACTCCGGTTTGAAGAATTTTTTAACCTCATGCATGACCAGGTGTTTTGCTTCGAGATAATAGGGTGTCTCTGAGCGGATAAAACCAATATTTCTTTTTTCCGGGGAAAGTGCTTCGGTGCCAAGATTAGAGGTTTCTATCAGAATAGTATTGCGGAAAGAGACCACGTGTCCCTGGGCATCTGTAACCGACGAGTCAACTTCACCACGCTCTGATTCCCACTTTTTTCGTGCAGATTTCAGGTGTTCTTCAACTTCCAGAATTTTCATTTGCAGACTGGCCGCAGCTTCAAAATCCTGTCCATTGAATGCCTCACTTTTGTCATACTGCAGCCGCTGATTTTCCTGCTCCAACTTTTTGATATTAGATGGTATGGAGATGAGACTAATATGTCTTCGTGCGCCTGCTTCATAGTGAACATGATGCTGTTTTTCATATCGGGGTGCAACACCCTCCATAATTCGAATGGTCTCTTCCACATTGGGTTCGCGCACCAGAATGGGGTGGAAACGGCGCTCCAATGCTTTATCGGCTTCCACATGTTTGTGGTACTCATCCAGAGTATCGGCAACCGTTCACCTGAAGGCTTCCCTGAGCCAGAGCCGTTTTAAGCATACTGGGAGCATCATTACCACCGGCACCAGATCCCACGACAGTATGCAGTTCATCAATAAACAGAATCACCTGTCCTTTGGCTTGAATCACTGCATCACGAACCTGTTTAAGACCTTCCTCAAATTCTCCGCGCATAGTGGCACTAGCGACAATTTCCCCCATATCCAACGATAGCAAACGCTTGTTAAGCAGTGTGTTGGGTACATCAGCATTAGCAATACACTGGGCCAGCCGTTCCACGATAACAGTCTTACCCACTCCTGCCTCACCAATAAGGGCAGGATTATTCTTTTTTCGGCGTGACAGAGTCTGAATAACAAACGCAATCTCATCCTCACGACCAATAACTGGATCAAGCTGGCCTTCACGCGCCAGTTTAGTCAGATCTCACGTATATTTAGCCAGCACATCCGCTTCACTTTCTGCATTGGCAGTACCGATGATACGTCCACCACGTATCTCCTTCAATGCTTTAAGCGCCTGCTCATCTTTTAGACCTGCCTCATGAAGATAATCAGCTATATACCCATGACCTATGAAAATGCTTGATTTTCATAGGTCATGGGTATATAGTTAACAATGATTTTATAAACACTGCTTTTGCTTGATCCCCTGAACTTTTTGCAGCAATCCTATCATCGGTAAGACCATTTAAAATATCCAACCATTGGAGAGTTAATCCGCCTGGACAACTATTTAATCTACGTAATAGACTTGGATAATAGGATGAAACATCATAACCTATTATATTTTCTGATTCTAAAAATAGGTGTGAAATGATGGTATGAGCACCACCTTTACCTAAATCAATCTTATGGTTTCCTACATGAAATAAATAACCATCATTGAGTCCACCCAACCAATTAGTGACATCAAAAGGAGCTAATGTTTTTAGTTGTTCAAGTAATTGCTGATTTCGTGTTGTAATAAATTTAATAGCAGGATCAATATAAAAAGCAGGATTGAACATGAACTTTTCAGGTTTCTTAATCTGTCTTAGATTAATTCCCGCTTTTATTTCCATTTCACGCTTCATTACCGTTTCGGCAATGGAAGAATTACTTTGGCGTAGTGCAGAGGTATTCAGGTAGGGGAATTGCTGATTCACTGCAACCCTGACTTCCACCTCTGATTCAATATCAAAGTAAAGAGCCTCGATAGCATTAACATCATTTTTACAATATTTAATCAGATTGGTAATTTGATCGGATGTCACTACAGTACCAGGCTTAAATGGAAGATCTTTAACATCAAATAGGCCGAGTCTAACTTCGTGTGATTTGAGGCTACCAGCAATACGCTTACCACCTAAGATTTGGAAAAGATCAATACATCCCCAAGAAGATGTCCTATCTCCCCATTCTTTGCGACTGAAATGTGTGAGTCTTGTTATCTCCTTATCACCTTTAGATGGCTCTATAATCCGTGTCGCAAAATTATAAATCTCAGAAGCCGTTGAGATATTGCCATCAATGATCGCCTTAAGTACAACATCATCAAATCTAAAATTGTTATATCCTATGAGGACGAGTCCATCAGTACTGAGGAACTGCTTTAGTTGCTTGAGATTATCATCTTGAAAAACACGATATTTTCCATTGCTCTCCCGGCAGAGTTCTTTGAATACTGCAATGAAACAATTGGGATAAGTTTCAATATCATAAATCCAAATTGTATTGTCTTTTTTTGAGTTGTGAGACATGTATTTCATCACACCTTGATGCAAGATTGTGCATGACCATTAAATTAGGGCATATAAAAAAGAAAATCGTTCTTGACTTAATCAACATTCTACAAGAAATAGAAGCCTAATCAGTTATGTTAGCGTTGGGTATTAGCTATTTTTAAAAATTTTATGAGTTTTGGCAAAAGAGAGTCATTTTTCAATTACCTCTTTCTTTGACCTAGCGCCAAATCATGACAACGTTATATGTTTACCAAAGGAATAAGTTGAATCCGCGTTATAATATCACAGTACATAAAACGTGAATCACGTATTTCTACCTCATTATTTTACATAAAATGATTAATGCCGCATTGGAAATCCATAGAACAAGGTAACAGAAATATATCAAACACAAAACATTAACACACTCATTTTAAATAATTTTGTCTACTATTTTTATAACTTCATTAACATCATTTCTAAGTGAACATGATTGACTTAGAGTAATATACCCAATCAACTTGAAAATGCAGGATCGAACACTTGGAAATTGTCATTAATTCGAGAATCTAATGATTTTCCAATGCTCGGTAA
>JAIVER010000117.1 GCA_023864145.1 Thiohalomonas sp.
TACCGAGCATTGGAAAATCATTAGATTCTCGAATTAATGATAATTTCCAAGTGTTCGATCCTGCATTTTCAAGTTGATTGGGTATATATCCTTAGTTTAAAGTTAAAGCCATTCCGTCACTGACATCTCGACAACATAAGGAATGGCTTTTTCTTTTTCTGAACGCTTAGTGCTTAACACTGATACCTTCTAACCCAAAATATCCCGAATTCCTGCAATACTTGTTCGACCAAGCTCCTTACGCTCCTCTGCTTCAAGACGTTGCTTGCCTTGCAGCCACTCCAGATCTTCTTCGGGTAACTCATCTAAAAACCGACTGGGCACACAATCCACCATTTCACCATATTGTCTGCGTTTACTGGTCAAACTAAAGGTCAGCTCTTTTTGTGCCCGGGTAATACCCACATAGCATAAGCGACGTTCTTCCTCGATATTATCTTCTTCAATACTGGTGCGATGCGGCAGCAGTTCTTCTTCCATGCCGACGATATAAACATAGGGGAATTCCAAACCTTTTGAGGCATGTATGGTCATCAGAGCCACCTGATCTCCTTCTGAGTCTTCTTCGTTGCGATCCATAATATCCAGTAAAATCATCTTGGAGACCAGATCATCTAATGTACTTTCCGGCTCGTTGTCATGCAGACGTTTTAGCCATTCCACTAACTCATTGACATTCTCTATGCGTTTTTCTGCATGTTTTTCATTATTACTGGTTTCAAACAGCCAGGTGTCATAATCAATATCAACAATCAGTTGTTCTACCGCCTTGATTGGATTGCCTTCATAGGCACTTTTTTGCAAGCGCTGCATCCAGTTTGAAAATTCATTGAGTTTCTGTACGGTTTTTTCCGGTAAATATTCATTTAATGCAAGATGATCACAGCCAGCCAGTAGTCCGGTATTCGACTGGCTGCAGTATTGACTGAGTTTTTCAATGGTGGCACTGCCGATTTGTCGTCGTGGAGTATTAATAATTCGTAGGAAGGCATTATCATCAGCAGGATTCACCAGGAGGCGCAAATAGGAGAGTATATCGCGCACTTCAATATAGGAGAAGAAGGACATTCCGCCGCTGAGGAAGTAGGGTACCTGTTGTTCTCTGAGTTGTTTTTCAAAGAGTCTTGACTGATGATTGCCGCGATAGAGGATAGCATAGTCACCATAGGACTTCTTATAACGAAAATGATGGGCAACTAAAGCTGAGATAACCCGTTCAGCTTCTTTGTGCTCATCGGCAACACGCATGATACGAATCGGTTCGCCATTGCCCAAATCGCTCCACAGTGCTTTTTCAAATACGTGAGGATTATTGGCAATCAGGGTATTGGCGGCTTTTAAAATAATTTTAGTTGAACGATAATTTTGCTCTAATTTAATAACTTTTAGTTGTGGAAAATCTTTTTCCAGCAAAGGCAGATTTTCAGGCTTGGCACCACGCCAGCAGTAAATGGATTGATCATCATCAGCAACTACTGTTAATGAAGTGCGATCGCCTACTAATAGCTTAACCAGTTGATATTGTATGGTATTGGTATCCTGATATTCATCAACCAGCAGATAGCGGATACGATTGCGCCATTTTTCTAGAATAGCGGGGTTTTGACTGAAAATAAGTACCGGCAACATGATTAAATCATCAAAATCAACGGCATTGTAGGTTCTCAAATGATGGTTATATTGTTCATAAACCTTAACGCTATAAATAAAGGCGGGATCAACAGAGCTTTGTTGTGTCAGCTGTTCCGGGGTAATACAATCATTTTTCCAATTGGATATCTGCTGGGCAATGCCTTCAAAGTATTCTTTAATGAATTCTTCGTCGGGTTGTGATGACGAGTTGACAGCAAGCTGACGCATGAGATCTTTAAGTAAAGCATGACTATCATGGGTATCAAAAATGGAGAAGCCGCTTTTTAAGCCCACTAACTTTAACTCAGACTTGATAATATTTAGACCCAGCGTATGAAAGGTAGAGACTCTAAGAGCACGTGTTTGTGATTTTGGAATAATTTGTGCCACCCGCTCTTTCATCTCACGTGCGGCCTTATTAGTAAAAGTGACCGATGCAATGGTATGCGCCTTGTGACCGCATTGCTGAATTAAATAGGCAATTTTATTAGTGATCACACGGGTTTTGCCGCTGCCGGCGCCGGCAAGGACAAGTAACGGGCTGTCAATGTGTTCTACAGCTTGTTGTTGGCGACGATTTAGATCAGGCAATGTGATTTTCCAAAAGGACTAAAAAAACAGGTATTTTAGCAAATTCTTCTGAGAAGAAGTTCAATATAATGAAAAATTAGCTATTATTTGCTTAAGGTGCTTGAATATTCTGACATGGAACTATATCCTTAGCTTGTGTGTGGAACACAACTCATGTTTCAAGACGAGTTATCATGATAATTTTTTGTGATAAAATGTTAGTTCTACTTTAGTGATAAAAAGTATACAAAAAGATAAATTTGGAGAATTTAAATTGAGCGATAAGATCGTTTACGTATCAGATGATACCTTTGATGAAGAAGTGCTTCAGGGTGTTTTACCAGTATTAGTTGATTTTTGGGCTGAATGGTGTGGGCCTTGTAAAATGATAGCGCCAATTTTGGATGAGATCTCTGATGAGTATGAAGGGCGCTTAAAAGTCGCTAAATTAAACATTGATGATAATCCTAATACACCGCCTAAATTTGGTATCCGTGGGATCCCAACATTAATGATGTATAAAAATGGACAAGTAGAAGCCACTAAAGTGGGCGCTGTATCTAAATCACAGTTGACTGCTTTTATTGACTCTAATATCTAATACAGATAATCAGGTAGAGTTAATAAATAACACCTCTTTCCTGAAATTGAGCTATGTTCAGTTCTTTTAAGCAAGGTCTGGACATAATCTTCCTTTTAAGGTATGATCCGCCAAATTCTATTAAAGATACTCTTTAGTTTGATTGTATTCGTAACTTATCTCGCTCCTGTTTTGAACAATAGTTAGAGTTCCAAATATTATCCATTCGTAATAAACCTCACAATATTTTATTACCCTGTCTTTAATATAATGTTAAAACAAATTTCTGATTATTTGATAGCTCCCTTCTTTCGAATAAAATGCTAAATTACAAGTTAGATAAATTACTTAAAATAGAAGTCTGAATTAAGAATTTAATTTATATTAATAAATAATTTTTCAAATCATATCAATTATCATATCAATCAACCATCACAACTAATTACTAAAAGCTAAAGGTTAAAATGAATCTCACCGAACTTAAGAAAAAACCCGCCTCTGAATTACTAGACACCGCCAAAGATCTCAAAATTGAGAATATCTCAAGAGCTAGAAAACAGGATGTTATTTTTTCAATCCTAAAAGCTCAGGCCAAAAGTGGTGAAGATATTTATGGTGATGGTGTTTTGGAAATTCTTCAGGATGGCTTTGGTTTCTTACGATCGTCAGATTGTTCCTATCTTGCCGGACCAGACGATATTTATGTCTCGCCTAGTCAAATAAGACGCTTTGGTTTAAGAACAGGTGATACTGTTGCCGGTAAAATCAGACCACCTAAAGATGGTGAGCGTTACTTTGCTTTATTAAAAGTCAATCAAATCAACTTTGATCAGCCAGAACATTCTCGTCATAAAGTTTTATTCGAAAATCTGACACCATTGTTTCCTAATGAACGTTTTACCATGCAGCAGGGTAACGGCAGTACTGAAGATTTTACGGCCAGGGTCATCGACCTGATGTCACCTACGGGTAAAGGACAACGTGGTTTGATTGTTGCACCGCCTAAAACCGGTAAGACAATGATGCTGCAGAATATCGCACAATCTATTGCGGCTAATCATCCAGAGTGTTTTTTAATAGTTTTACTGATTGATGAGCGTCCGGAAGAAGTGACAGAAATGGAACGTTCAGTAAAAGGTGAAGTAATATCTTCTACCTTTGATGAGCCTGCCAGTCGCCACGTTCAGGTCGCAGAAATGGTTATTGAAAAAGCTAAACGTCTGGTTGAACATAAGAAAGATGTCGTCATTTTACTTGACTCAATCACCCGTCTTGCACGTGCTTATAATACTGTTATTCCTTCTTCAGGTAAGGTATTAACTGGTGGTGTGGATGCTAATGCATTACAACGTCCTAAGCGTTTTTTTGGTGCTGCACGTAATATTGAAGAGGGTGGGTCATTAACTATCCTGGCAACAGCATTGATTGACACGGGTTCAAAAATGGATGAAGTCATCTATGAAGAATTCAAAGGCACCGGTAATATGGAGTTACACCTGAGCCGTAAGCTTGCTGAAAAGCGTATCTACCCAGCGATTAATGTAAATCGCTCTGGTACGCGTAAAGAAGATCTTCTAATGAACCCTGAAGATTTACAAAAAGTCTGGATTTTGCGTAAAATTTTACATTCTATGGATGAAATCAGTGCTATGGAATTTATGCAGGACAAGATGAAAGATACTAAGTTGAACGAGCAGTTCTTTGCTTCAATGAATCGATAATTTATAAAAAATAATAGTAGATCATACTGATTAAAATTTTTCTTGAAACATAAGGGAAATCAGTGTACGATCGCCCATTCCTAATAGGTGCGGTATTAATTTTTTTCTATTTTTTACTTTTTGCTTTTTTAAAGAGAAGAGAAAAACAATTGATGGCGGCATTTAAAGAATTTTATAAGGTTTAATATTATGCAAGCAGATATCCATCCAGAATATAAAGAAATCCAGGTTAATTGTAGTTGTGGTCACACCTTTACAACGGGCTCTACACTGAGCAAAGATGCATTATCTATTGAAGTTTGTTCAAAGTGTCATCCTTTTTACACGGGCAAGCAGAAGCTAGTTGATACTGCCGGACGTGTTGATAAGTTCCGTCAGAAGTATGGCATGAAGAAGTAAATTTTACATAAAGAAAGAACGTAAAGAAAGCACGTAAAGAAAGCTATTAGGATTTTACCTCTGATTTTTTAATAAAGTCTGGAGATAAGTTCGGAAAAAAGCACTTTGGTTATCCAAAGTGCTTTTTTTTGCCTGAATAAGGCAGTAGGCATTTAACCTAAAAAAATCAGTTAACCCTGCCAGCAAGCAACATTTAGCATAAACAACCTAAAAGTCTGACTCATTATGTTCTATGAAGGAGCTGGCAGTCCCACATAATTATCAGAGTCCAGATTAACCTTAAATTTCTCCATTGCCTTTACCAAAATAAGGCTCCAGCACTCATTGTAATTTAACTGCGTCGCAGTTGTTTTAAGCTCATCAAAAAAGTCGACAAGTCGGATGTATACCCATGACCTATGAAAATGCTTGATTTTCATAGAGAAGAAGCTCAAAATTATCCAATGACGCAAATTACTCTCACAGCCCAT
>JAIVER010000118.1 GCA_023864145.1 Thiohalomonas sp.
TTTACCGAGCATTGGAAAATCATTAGATTCTCGAATTAATGATAATTTCCAAGTGTTCGATCCTGCATTTTCAAGTTGATTGGGTATAGACACCCCAAAAGCAGAATAGACATTAGCAAAAAAAGGGGGCATATTAATTAACAGACAAAGCCTATCCTTACAGCCCTTGTGGAAATGGAAAGCTAGAGTTTTTAACCTATTGATACAGTGGGGGCATCGATTGTTAAATTAAACTCAATTTGATATTCCCAGGGAATAACTACAATAATAATCGCAGTTTTACCTGTTAATTTACTAATAATAAAAAGGGAGTGGGACATGGACATCAAACTTGTTGATATTACTCTGCATATCGATAAAAACTTAAGCACTGAACAAAGAGAAACGATAGAAGAGAGTCTTCGTGCTTTAGATGGAGTTGTTAGTGTACACAATTCGGAAAAAACAGCATATCTTACTTATTGTGCAATACAATTTTGACGAAATAGATTCTCGGAGAATTTTAAAACGGATTACGGATCAAGGCGTACACGCCGAGCTTATTTGTTTATAAAATAATTGCCCTATCGGCCAGTATGTATTAGCTACATTAATCACTGCTACTTTTTGGATGTCAACTATTACTATTGGGTTGAAAAGGGGTGAAATTCGAAGTTATTTTCCGATACAAAAACTGGTGAATATTCTTCCTAAAAGATCATCAGAAGTAAATTCACCAGTAATTTCTGACAGGTGATTTTGTGCCTGGCGTAATTCTTCAGCCAGCAGTTCACCTGCTGAAAATTCCTGTAATTGTCTTAATCCGGTTTGAACGGATTGAATGGCTTTGTTGATAGCTTCCAGATGACGTCTACGCGCCATAAAACTGCCTTCCCCAGCACTTTGATAGCCCATACATTGCTTTAAATGCTCTTTGAGCAAATCAATGCCTTTTTGTTGCTTGGCAGACAGGTAGATTTCACTACGATGTTCACCCTTTATTATTTTAGGTGCTTTATTCGCACGATCAATTTTATTGTGGATCAGGGTAATATCAATGTTTTTTGGGAATTTTTCTATAAGCTGCTGATTAATAGCAATATTATCAGCAGCATCTATAAGATTTTCATCTAAGACTAATAATATTTGATCGGCATTTTCAATAACGTTCCAGGCACGTTGAATACCAATTTTTTCTACTTCACAATCACTATCACGTAAACCGGCTGTATCAATAATATGCAGGGGCATACCATCAATATTAATTTCTTCTTTTAATACATCTCGTGTTGTTCCGGCAATATCCGTCACAATGGCGGAATCCTTACCTGATAAAGCATTCAATAAGCTGGATTTTCCGGCATTGGGTTGTCCAACGATAGCAACACTCATGCCTTCTCGAATCAAGCATCCCTGTTCAGCCTTTATGAGTATCTCTTGTAAATCTAAGAGTATTACTTTGGTATCATTTTCTACCTTGCCATCAGAGAGGAAATCAATTTCTTCTTCCGGAAAATCAATAGCTGCTTCAACATAAATGCGTAATTGAATTAATGCTTCAACTTGTCTATGAATTAATCTGGAAAAATCTCCTTGCAATGAACGCAGAGCAGAA
Organism: Thiohalomonas sp.; assembly: GCA_023864145.1. GTDB lineage: Bacteria > Pseudomonadota > Gammaproteobacteria > GRL18 > GRL18 > GRL18. Next base: position 1,595 of record JAIVER010000118.1, read on the forward strand.
CGGGCAGCTTGCTCACTACTGGCATCAATCAGATCAGCAATGGCTTCGGCCTGTGCCAGATCTAATTTATCATTTAGAAAAGCCCGCTCACTGAATTCTCCGGGTTTAGCTGCTTCTGCACCAAGAGAAAATACACGCTGTAATAACATATCCATAACAACAGGGCCGCCATGGCCCTGTAATTCCAGCACATCTTCCCCGGTAAAGGAATTTGGCCCGGGAAAATACAATACAATACCAGAATCGAGTTCTTTCTGTGCTGCATCAAAGAAGGGTAAATAATGTGCATAGCGAGGCTTTGGAGTTTGTTGAATGATTTTTTCAACAATAGCTAAGGATTGAGGACCGGATAAACGAATAATACCAACGCCCCCTCGACCAGGGGCGGTGCCTAATGCAGCGATTGTAGAAATTGTATCAGTATCAGGCATTCTCAATTGATCGAGTGATATACCATTGCTGTGTAATAGACAGCAGATTATTCACCACCCAGTATAAAACCAGTCCTGATGGGAAGAAAGCAAAAAATACGGTGAAAATAATGGGTAACATCATCATTACTTTTGCCTGTACAGGATCCATAGGTGCCGGATTAAGCTTCTGTTGGACAAACATTGAAACACCCATTATTAACGGCAGCACATAATAAGGATCAGGTGCTGACAGGTTATTTAACCACAGCATAAAGTCAGCCTGGCGCATTTCGACACTTTCCAATAACACCCAGTATAGCGAAATAAACACTGGGATCTGCACAAGAATGGGCAAACAACCCCCTAAAGGATTAATTTTTTCTTTCTTATACAACTCCATCATGGCTTTATTTTTGCCAGCTGAATCATCTTTAAATTGTTCTTGAAGTGCTTTTAATCGAGGTGTCACTTTACGCATATGCGCCATTGATTTATATGAGGCTGCAGAGAGCTTATAAAAAATCCCTTTAATGATGATAGTCAGGAAAATAATTGACCAGCCCCAGTTGTTTACTACAGTTTGAATCTTTTCCAATAACCAGTAAATAGGATGGGCAATCACTGATAAGAAACCATAATCAACTGTGCTGTCCAGGCCTGGAGCCAATTTATTGATCTGACTTTGTAATTTGGGACCAATAAATAAGGAATCTTTCAAGACGATTGTTTCTGTAGGCCTCACTTGCTTAGCCGAAGAAATTGTACCTACAATATAATGCGGATCAGCCGTATTTTTTTCTGTAACACGAGTATAGTAATTCTCAGCACTATTTTGTGGTGGTATCCAGGCACCCATAAAATGATGCTGAATCATAGAGATCCAGCCACCCTTATTACTACGGCTTAAATTAGCTTCTAACATTTCTGGAAAATCAATTTTTTCAAAGCCGTCGACTCCTTTTGAAATCATAGCGCCAGTATAAGTTTGTAAGAACATATTTGTTTGTTCAACAGTGGTTCTTTGTAATTGACGATAAAGATGACCATTCCATGGATTGTCTGAATTATTCGTTATTTGATGCTCTAGACCAATTTCATAATTACCGGGATAAAACTTATAAATTTTAGTTAAGGTAAATTTGCCATCCACGGAAGTCCATGTGAGCGGCACTTTTAATTCAGACTGCTCACCCAGTTCATAGCTTAATTGAGAAATACTATAAATAATATTATGATCAGGCGCATAATTATCATTTTTAGATGCGCTTAATAATCCAGTCTGACTAATAAAAAACAAACCGGATTTATCATTCATTAAAACAACCGGACTGGGATCTTTGTTAACATCAACAGGATAATTTAATAAAGCAACACGTCTGATATCACCTCCAATGGTATCTATTTCAATATCAAACACATCAGTTTTGATGCTGACACGCTGTCCTCTATTGAGTTTTTGTGCAATAGCAGGGGCACTGGTAGAGCCTTGTATTTGCTGCTCACTAAGCGGTACTGCTGGTAAATCATTTTTAACAGCAGTACCCGCCTGATTAGTTGAACTAGATGTTGAACCATCACTATTACTGATGGTAGGCGGTGGATTGACCTGAATTTGCCAGGACTGCCATAATGACATTGAAAGCAGCATAAATGCAGCAAATAAAATTAAGCGTTGTGTATCCATAATATGACTTTATTTATTTTCTTTATCTAAATTAAAGGTAGTTATTCAGTCTGATAATTACCTGTCTTATGATAAGACCTGCTAACCTGACTTATGGTCTTTTTCTTTATCGTTTGTTTTAGTTGAATCTAATTTTGGTATTAGATCCAGACCACCTGGATGGAATGGATGACATCTTAAAATTCTTTTTAAACCCATCCAACCTCCTTTTAGTACACCAAAGTGTTCTATTGCCGTATGAGTGTAAGAGGAACAACTGGGTATATAACGACAGTTATTTCCCAATATTGGACTAATGAGATATTGATAGCCTTTGAGAATGAGCAAGGTTATTTTTCGAAAGATGTTCATTTGTTCATATTCATTTAAATCTTGTCTTGCTTATCTCTTTGCAAAGAGGGATTCTACCAGATTAGCCTTCATAAGGCTTTACTTGTCCTGTATTATTTTTCAGTCAGCTTTTTTCTCAGGTAATTAAATTGTTTAGCCAGAGAAGCGGTAATGACATTATTATCCATTTTATCAATACCATTTCGAACTAAAATGACATAATCCGCACAGGCTATTTTTGTTTTATGTAAACGAAAAAATTCTCTGCACAATCGTTTAATCCGATTTCGCTGTACAGCCGTTTTTACCGATTTTTTAGCAACAGCTAATCCATGGCGAGGATTGTCTTGCTCAGCATTTTTTTTGGCTAAAATTGTGAGTAATTTATCTGATGAACGTACTGATTGATTAAATACGAATTTATAATCCGCGGGAAGGAGAAGTCTTAAATTACGACTGAATTGTTGTTGCGGATTGTTTTTGCTTTCAGACATAATCTTAAAAACCGTATACTTACTGGATTTCAAACAATTTATAAAAAAACTATCGATAAATTGAGGCTAAGCTTGCAATTAAAAAAGTCAGTGTCTAAACAGCCAGCTGATGACGACCTTTAGCGCGACGTGAATTTAATATTTTTCTACCAGCTTTTGTAGCCATGCGTGCACGAAATCCGTGAGTACGTTTACGTTTTATGTTACTTGGTTGGAATGTTCTTTTCATTGCATTTTTCCGAATATAACTTTTAAAATAAAAGCTAGTAATTAAAATTTTTTTTCAAAAACCTTATTTAAAGTTGGAAAAAAATTGTATAAAGGCTTTTTTTAGAGCACGCAATTGTACATTTTTATAAGCTTATTAGTCAATCATTAAATTCAAAAATTTTAGTTAATTTTATTAGTAATCAATTTTTCTAATAAACATCTTTGCTAAGCTTTTAATAATATAAATTATCTATATTTTTTATTTTTATTATTAGTGAGGCTGTTTTCTGTTTATAAAGCATTTAAATTGTGTATAATCAATAACTTATTGTGTTTTGAAAGTTCTTTATATTTTGTGATCTGCCTGTTGATAAATTGTTAATCAAATATTATTGTTATACAATGTGTCTACTTACTAACATTTTATATTGATCTTCCTGATAACTTATTAACAGACTTATCCACAGGATTGTATTTATTTTTTTACGTTGCTTTTTTACCTTTTTTTGATTTAAAACTCAAAAAAAAATTATTTTTTTTTACAATATACCCATGACCTATGAAAATGCTTGATTTTTATAGAGAAGAAGATCAAAATTATCCAATGACGCAAATTACTCTCACAGCCCATGAAA
>JAIVER010000119.1 GCA_023864145.1 Thiohalomonas sp.
ATGAATGAAAAGGTGAGAAATAATCATTTTTTTCACAATCCTAAAGAGTTTCGACAGAAAATTAATGAGTTTTTTGATGAAATTTTACCGAACATTGGAAAATCATTAGATTCTCGAATTAATGATAATTTCCAAGTGTCCGATCCTGCATTTTCAAGTTGATTGGGTATATAACCAAACCACTTTAGCCAGATTGGAATGGGAATCATTTCGCCCAGTATCGCAGGAATGCTGACCCGATTATTGTACATAACCAGATCGGGAGCAAAGGGCCAGGCAAACCAGATAAATAATGACAGTAGATAAGGCCTGAAATAGCTTAATGCAAGACAGCTCAGAGCATCAGCGATAGTCTTATCTTTTGGGGCAAGAAACGCCCCATTAACAACCATTGTCCAATGGTGATAATCAGCTGAAGGGGCGCATTAATAAAAAAAGCCAGAACCATGGCATCAATGATATTGAGCATTAACTATTGATCATAAGCTCTCGATCATAAAAGAAGTAGGGCTTAAAAACATCTTACTCTGGTGTTTTTTTCATTAAAAATTCTAATAATGCTTTTTGCGCATGGAGACGATTACCGGCCTCATCCCAGACAACACTTTGTTTGCCGTCAATAACAGAAGCAGTCACTTCTTCACCACGATGAGCAGGCAGGCAATGCATAAAGAGAGCGTCGTTATCTGCCTGTACCATGAGTTTGTTATCAACAATATAGCCTTTAAAAGCGGCTTCTCTACGTGCTTGTTCTTCTTCCTGACCCATTGATGTCCAGACATCAGTAACGACCAGATCAGAACCAGTTGAGGCAGTCATCGGGTCACGAATGATTTCTACCTGATCGCCTGCATCAGCAAATATAGCCTGATCCGGATCATAACCTTTAGGACAGGCAATATTGAGTTTAAAACCCCATTGATGTGCGGCATTGATATAAGAATGGCACATATTATTACCATCACCGACCCAGGTGACCGTTTTTCCTTCAATACTGCCGCGATGTTCCTGATAGCATTGCATGTCAGCCAGTAACTGGCAGGGATGATACATATCAGTCAGGGCATTAATGACAGGCACTGAAGAATATTGGGTAAATGTTTCCAGCTTCTCATGCTCAAAGGTGCGGATCATAATAATGTCCACCATTTTTGATAAGACCCGGGCACTGTCTTCAATCGCTTCACCACGACCTAACTGGGTATCTCTGGGAGAAAGGAATAATGCGCCGCCGCCAAACTGCAGCATCCCGGTTTCGAATGAAACGCGAGTGCGGGTAGATGATTTTTCAAAAATCATTCCCAGCATACGGTTTTTTAAGGGTTCGTAAATATCGCCATTTTTCTGCATTTGTTTCAGGACAATGGAACGATCGGTCATTTTTTTCAGTTCATCACTGGAAAAATCCATTAAAGTCAAAAAGTGGCGTAATTTGTTTTCAGTTGTCATTAGTTAGTTTCTCCTGCGCAGCAGGTTTCTTTAGTTATAAAAGGTGTTATAAAAGAGTTAAGAATTTGTGTGCTCTATAATTAATTCACTCACAATGGCTATTATCTCGTCTGCCTGTGCATCTGTAGTAATTAATGCCGGTAATAAACGAACCACACTATCAGCGGTAACATTAATTAATAGTTTTTTATCAAGTGCTTTTTTAACCAGTTCAGTACAGGGGCGATCAAGCTCAATACCAATCATTAAGCCTTTGCCTCTAATATCGAGGATTTTTCCATGCTCAATTAATGTTGCCAGAGCGGTTTTAAAACCCTGTTGGAAATACCTGCCCAGCTCTGCTGCACGCTGCTCCAGATTTTTTTCCTCAAGGGTGTGAATCGTAGCCAGTGCTGCGGCACAGGCCAGAGGATTCCCCCCGAATGTTGAACCATGAGTGCCGGGGATCAGAATCTCAGCTGCAATGCCTTTGGCCAGGCAGGCACTAATAGGAAAGCCATTGCCCAGGCCTTTTGCTAAAGTCATAACATCTGGAATAATATCGCTATGCTGGCTGGCAAACCATTTTCCGGTTCTGCAGATACCCGTTTGTATTTCATCAAGTATCATCAGATAGTTATTTTCATCACAAAAAACACGTATTTCTTTTAAATAGTTGTCTGGCGGTGTTGCTAAGCCGCCTTCACCCTGAATGGGTTCAACCATGATGGCAACGATATTGGCATTGTTATTAGCCACCTTTCTGATGGCATCCATATCATTGTAATCAACATGAATAAAACCGGGTACTAAGGGTTCAAAGCCTGCCTGCACTTTAGCATTACCTGTTGCTGACAGCGTTGATAGTGTTCTGCCATGAAAACTTTTGTTCGCGACGATAATCCTCGGCAGATCAATGTCCTTGGTATGGCCATAGCGTCGGGCAATTTTAATGGCTGCTTCATTGGCTTCAGCACCCGAATTACTGAAAAACACCCGATCCATCGCGGATAATTCGCATAACTTATCAGCTAAAGCTTCCTGATTAGGAATACCATAAAGATTGGAGGTATGCATCAATGTGCCTGCTTGTTCACTAATCGCTTTTGCTACCGCCGGGTGACTATGACCCAGGCCGCAAACAGCAATACCCATGAGTGCATCCAGATAGCGTTGGCCTTGTTCATCATAGAGATAACAACCGTCGCCCTTGACAAAACTGACCGGTAAGTGCCCATAGGTATTCATAATATGATCAGACATTGATATAATCCTTAAATTTCACCTAAAAAAGCTTATTTGCTATAAAATAACTTCACTCAACATAAGTGACTAAAACATCAAAGCAGTCGCTGAGACTGCTTTGATGTAAACCGACCATTATATTAATTTTATTGTCTAATATCAATACAAGATTTTGATAAAAAAACCGATTGAAATTGTTAAAGCAATGGAAACCAGAATGCTGAGCGTAGAAAAAAGAAACAAAGCCTATTGGGATTGGATAAATGAATGTAATCAATACAATCCAGATGATTATATCCTCTTTTTTATCGACACATCAGTGTTGGGTTATATACACGTAGAGAACGCATATCTTTTTAAATCACAGGGTTTTGAGAAAGGGAATGCTATTTTTTCATTTTCACAATTTCAGGGTCAGGAGGCTATTACGTTTCATGAAACAATTAATGATTTTAACAGCCGAACTGAGGCAGCCAATGAGGCAGCACAAAGCTGGTATCAATCCGGTGTAATTTCTTCCTGGGTTGATGAGCAATATGATGTCAGCACCGGCTTTAATAAAGCATCATTTTTTACGATTGAACGTGCCGCTTCTTCCTTATTAGGTATAAAAAAATATGGTATACATTTAAATGCCTGGGTCGAAAAGCAGGGAAAAATGTATCTATGGGTAGCTAAACGTGCAATGGATAAGCACACATTCCCGGGAAAGCTGGATCACCTTGTTGCCGGCGGTCATGGTAGTGGTTATAGTATTGAAGAAACCATGATTAAAGAATGTGCAGAAGAAGCGAATATTCCAGAATATATTGCGCAGCTATCCAAACCGGTTTCTATGGTGTCTTATGTGATGGATAACAAGCAAAAGTTACAGCAGGATAATTTGTTTGTCTATGACTTACAATTAGAGCCTGATTTTGTGCCGGAAAATACCGATGGTGAAGCTGAAGAGTTTTATCTCTGGCCAATTGAAAAAGTATTAGACTGTGTCGCCACCACCCAGGATTATAAAATCAATTGTAATTTAGTGATTATTGATTTTGCCATCCGCCATGGTTTTTTAAAATCGGATGAGCCTTACTATAGTGAAATTTGTTCGGGTTTACATCATTCAGAGCTGTAGGTGTTTTTTTAGAGCATAACGAAACTCTGTGCTATTATTGAGTGTTATTAGTGAGTTTCGTTTAACAGGATGTGTTGATAGGCTTTTTTAAACTCGCTTTCTTCTTCTGCCTGAAAGACTATAAGCAATTAAGCCTAATCCTAACAGCGTGATGCTATGAGGTTCAGGGATCTGATTAGTATCCGGGTTACTACCACTGCTGTTACTGTAAATTAACTCAAGCACAACATCGTTGTAATTTTTATCCCCGCCGTTATATAAATCTTCAAAGCCAACAAAATAACGATTAGGATTATTATCGTCATACCATGTGAGCATATGATTAAATTGATCTCTATTTTGTTCTGAATTTGAGGTGAAAATATTATATTGTGGTGTTAAAATTGCGAGAAGATAATCACTGTAAGCTACATTTAAAATGTCAATGCTTTCGTTATTATTAATAAGATCTTTGATTACACCAGCAGCGATTAGCCCTATAAAGTCAGTGCCGTCAGTTTTTGTAATGCCAAATATATTATTAAAGCCGGCTTGTTTTCCAATCATCCTAATGCTAGTTAATCTACCCTGTGCTGTTCCCAGATAATATCATTGTTGTCGTCAATTCTTGTATAACTTCTTGAACCAGCGTAGTTATCCAAAATGGACTCAATGCTTTTTTCATTGCCAGGAGCTGTATATATCCTAGTAGCCTGAGCATTGGTTAAAATAATAAAATGAAAAAGAAACAGGGTTAGAATAATTGTTTTGTTAAGCATATTGTTACCTCCTTTTAGCTATTTGTTGCTCTTTTATTTAGAAAACATCATGCCAGTTCACTGTTTTCATTTAAAAATAACAGCTTATAAATTTCGAAATAAGTTGCAATGATAATACTGTTTAAAAAACTGACACTATTATTTGTTTTTGGTGTTGTATTTTGTTTTTCTGTAGGTATTTTGAGGGGTCTGAACGTGTTTCTTATAAATGTTTCGGAAAATTTACAGCAAATTAGTGTAAGAAGTGTAAAGAATCCTGACAGTATCTGTATTTTTTCTTATTAGGGGACAGCTCAACCCCGCTTTACAGTTTTCTGAGCTCAGCAATAAAAAAGGAAGTCATCAAACCCGTGTTCTGAGATAATATTGTTACCAGACAATTTATCCAGGAGCAATACCCGTGACAGGCTTGCACAACACTGATTTAACGACTTCCCAGAAAATAGAGTTTAGCGCAAAGGTATTGGCAAACCAAGGGTTACATGGTTCAGTGACTCAAATGAGTCAAGACTATGGTTTATCTCGCCCCACACTCTATCGTGTTCAGGAAAATACCGCAGAAATTTTATTCCAGCATTTCACTCAAACACAGGAGAAACTAAAAGCCCGTACCATCACGGTTGATCAAGTACAACTGGAACGTAGCATTATCCTAAAAAAATCAGTTAACCCTGCTAGCAACCAAAATTTAGCATAAACAACCTAAAAGTCTGATTCATTATGTTCTATGAAGGAGCTGGCAGTCCCACATAATTATCAGAGCCCAGATTAACCTTAAATTTCTCCATTGCCTTTGCCAAAATAAG
>JAIVER010000120.1 GCA_023864145.1 Thiohalomonas sp.
GCTTATTATGCCTAGAAAAAACGACCAGGTCAGCTGATCAGTGCAGAAATGCTGCACCTGTATCGTCGTATGAAAGAGCTGTTTAAGCAAAATCGAAATAGCTTAGGTAGCCGTAAATGATGAAAAAATTACGTAAAGAAGGCTTTCAAATTGGTCGTTACAAAATACGCAACCTTATGAAAAAATTGAAATTAAAAGTCACTCAACGCATTGCATACAAAGTAACCACTAAAAGAAATCATAAATGATGAGGTAGCGGATAATTTGCTTAATTAGAACTTCGATCCTGTTGCGCCTAATCATATTTAGGCCGGAGATATTACCTACTTAAAAACAGGTTGGACTTGACCAGTACACCTGCCGGGCTTTTGTGGATTGTAACCTTTTTTTGCCCCTTCCTGATGTCCATATAATTGTTTGACGGTGACATCGACATCTAAAATCCAAGGCGCGGTTAATAAGGGAGCATAGCATGATTGTAAATGTGTTTGTAGCCATTCGATGCCTGCCTTCTCTTCAATTTTATTGAAACCCAGACGAGCAGAATCATCACTGATCATTTTGGTCATGCCTAATATACCCAATCAACTTGAAAATGCAGGATCGAACACTTGGAAATTATCATTAGATTCTCGAATTAATGACAATTTCCAAGTGTTCGATCCTGCATTTTCAAGTTGATTGGGTATAGCCAGTATGGGGTCAACGGGGCGTTCAACTGGTCCGCATGTTCATTATGAAGTATTGCGTAATGGTCGGCAGGTTAATCCACAAAAATACATAATAACTGCACAGAAGTAGTCTCTGTTTATTATCCCCCTTTAATTCAATAGCATTCGGCGCTAAGCGTTAAGAAAAAATCAACGGTAATTTTGATAAACTTTTTTTTATCTTTTCTGAACGCTTAAATTCCTCTTTAGTGTTTTCAGTGTAAATTTCCTAAATTCCAATGATTCTGATTTTTTATCCTAAATTTACTTAATTTAGCATTATTAATTAATAGGTTTGTGCTATGCTGACGGGTTCTGATATTTAGAATATTATTCACTTTTACTGACTATTTATCACTTTTTATTTAACCTCTTATTTAGAGTCAGACACTTACAAAAATTATGGTTGCAAAATTATTCAGGAAAATTTTCGGGAGTCGAAACGACCGGGAAATAAAGCGTTATTTTAAAACAGTAGCGAATATCAATACTCTCGAAGGTGTATTGCAAGAGTTGACTGATCAGGAAATTCAGTCCAAAACCGATGAACTTAAGCAACAAGTGAAAGATGGAAAAACTCTGGAAGCCATCTTACCAGAAGCCTTTGCCAGCGTCCGGGAAGCCAGTCGTAGAGTGATGGGCATGCGTCATTTTGATGTTCAGCTTGTTGGTGCAATGGTGCTGAATGAAGGCAAAATTGCTGAAATGCGTACCGGTGAAGGTAAAACTCTAATGGCGACATTAGCTGTTTACCTTAATGCTTTGAGTGGTGACGGTGTTCATGTTGTTACGGTCAATGACTACCTGGCAGAGCGTGATGCTAAGTGGATGGGCAAATTATACAATTTCCTTGGCATCTCTGTGGGAGTTATTTTATCTGGTCAGGATTCCGAGCAAAAGCGTCAGGCTTATGCGGCCGATATTATCTATGGTACGAATAATGAGTTTGGCTTTGATTATCTGCGCGATAATATGGCTTTTGCGACTGAAGATAAAGTTCAGAGAGGTCTTAATTTTGCTATCGTTGATGAAGTTGACTCAATTTTAATTGATGAAGCCCGAACGCCATTAATTATTTCCGGACCGGCTGAAGACAACTCAGATATTTATCAACGAGTTAACGCACTGATTCCTAAGTTAGTACAGCAGGAAGCCGTGCTTGAGTCTTTAGAAGAGGTTGAAGAGCCCGCTGGCGATTATACGGTTAATGAAAAGGATAAACAGGTTTTATTATCCAATGAAGGTCATCAGCATGTAGAAGAACTACTGCTTGAAGAAGGACTTATTCAGGAAAATGAAAGCCTTTATGATCCTGCTAATATTATATTAATGCACCACATCAATGCCGGCTTAAGAGCTCATTGTCTGTTTACTAAAAATGTTGACTATATTGTCAGTAATGGCGAAGTGGTTATTGTTGATGAGTTTACTGGCCGTACCATGCCGGGGCGACGCTGGTCAGATGGTTTGCATCAGGCCGTTGAAGCCAAAGAAGGTGTTGCCATTCAAGTCGAAAATCAGACTCTGGCATCAATCACCTTCCAGAATTTATTCCGCCTGTATAAAAAATTATCAGGAATGACCGGGACGGCAGATACGGAAGCCTTTGAATTTCAAGAAATTTATAGCCTTGAAGTGATCGTTTTACCGACTAATAATCCCATGGTACGCAAGGATCATGGTGACTTGATTTTCCTTACCCAGGAAGAAAAATTTGATGCCATTATCGAAGATATTAAAGAATGTCAGGGTAGAGGACAGCCGGCACTCGTTGGTACAGCCTCAATTGAAGTATCAGAACTATTATCAAATGCCTTAAATAAGGCAGGCATCCAGCATGAAGTGCTCAATGCCAAACAGCACGCCCGTGAAGCCGATATTATTGCTCAGGCTGGATCTGCCGGAGTTATTACTATTGCGACCAATATGGCTGGTCGTGGTACCGATATTGTATTAGGTGGTAATATTGATGCTGCCATAGCAAAACTGGATAAGCCGGATGATGCCACAGTGCAGCAAATGCGCAGTGACTGGAAAAATCTGCATGAACAGGTGTTAAATAATGGTGGTTTACATATTATTGGTACTGAGAGGCATGAATCTCGTCGTATTGACAACCAGTTACGAGGCCGTTCCGGTCGTCAGGGCGATCCGGGATCATCGCGTTTCTATTTGTCATTGGATGATAATCTGATGAGAATTTTTGCTTCAGACAAAATGGCCGGTTTAATGCGTAAACTGGGTATGGAAAAAGGTGAAGCCATTGAACACAAATGGGTGTCTCGTTCCATTGAAAATGCACAACGTAAGGTAGAAGGGCACAACTTTGATATTCGTAAGCAATTACTTGAATATGATGATGTGGCTAATGATCAGCGTAAAGTCATTTATGACCAGCGCAGTGACTTGATGTCCGCTGAAGATATTTCTGATTTGATTGTTGATATCCGTGCTGATGTGGTTGAGGAATTTATTAGTAATTATATTCCACCAGAAAGTATTGAAGAACAATGGGATGTACAGGGACTTGAAGAAGCACTTAAAAATGAGTTTTTCATGGAGCTGCCCATTGCAGGCTGGTTAGCAGAAGATGATGATCTGCATGAAGAGGCGCTAAGAGAAAAAATGCTTCAGAAAATGGTTAATTCCATGGCACAAAAAGAAGAGCTTATTGGTGCTGAAATGATGCGCCGTGTTGAAAAAGGTGTTATGCTGGAAGTGCTTGATAGTCTTTGGAAAGAACATCTTTCTGCAATGGATTATTTACGCAAGGGCATTGGCCTGCGTGGTTATGCACAAAAGAATCCTAACCAGGAATACAAGCGTGAGTCATTTGAATTATTTACCGATTTATTGGAACGAGTTAAATTTGATGTTATTGCGCGATTAAGCATTATGCAAATTCGTGAACAGCCTGATTTAAGTGAATTTGAAAATCATGAACAGCCAGAGATGGAATATCAGCATGATGATGTGAATTCATTAGGTGATGACGGCTCTGACTCTTATTCACAAGACAAGTCTGAAGCAGATGACAAGACCCAGCCTTTCGTTCGTGAGGGGCAAAAAATAGGTCGAAATCAACCTTGTCCTTGTGGATCGGGCAAGAAATATAAGCAGTGTTGTGGAAAATTAAGTTAATTTTTTCTTGTTTATATTGAATACAAAATGCCCAGATTTGTGGGCATTTTTATTTAAAAGTGCTTCAAAATAGAGGTCTGAGGGCAGACACATAGGTCTGCCCTACGAATATGCGCTACAATGTAGGGGCGAACCTATGTGTTCGCTCTTTTACTGCTTAGAGTAAAAAAGGCTAAAAAAATGACAATAAAAATTAATCTCCCTGAAATGCATTCGGTTTCAGGTTTTAAACTGGGTACTGCCTGTGCTGGTATTAAAGTTGCTGATCGTAAAGATGTTGTCATTATGTCATTTTCTGCTTCAGGCAGTGTTGCCGGTGTTTTTACCCAAAATGCATTTTGTGCTGCACCGGTTTATATTGCAAAAGCACATTTACAGGAAGGTCGGGTACAGTATTTTGTGACTAATACCGGTAACGCCAATGCCGGAACGGGTGAGCAGGGTATGGCTGATGCCCTTAAGACATGTGAACAGCTTGCTAATATGACAGGCACTGGACAGAATAGCATTTTACCTTTTTCAACTGGTGTTATTGGTGAAACTTTACCCGTTAATAAAATTATTAAGGCATTGCCTGATGCTTTGAATGATTTATCTGAGCAAGGCTGGCAAGATGCTGCGCAAGGTATTTTGACGACCGATACCTGTACTAAAGGAGCTTCCACTCAAGTAAGCATTGCTGGTGAATTAGTGACGATTACCGGTATTTCTAAAGGTTCAGGCATGATCCGTCCTGATATGGCAACTATGTTAGCTTATGTTGCTACGGATGCCGGTATTGAGGAAAAACTTCTGCAGAAAATGTTGAAGTATGCTGCCGATCATTCATTTAATCGGATCACAGTCGATGGTGATACCTCAACCAATGATTCTTGTATGCTGGTTGCTACAGGTGAATCAATGGCACCCCGGATTGCTGATGAAGATCATTCTGAGTATCAGACATTGTTAACTGCTGTGACTGAGGTATTAGAGCAATTAGCAAAAGCGATTGTGCTCGATGGCGAAGGGGCAACCAAATTAATTAACATCAAAGTAAAAGCCGGTAAAACAGAACAGGAATGTCAGGATGTTGCCTATACTATTGCTCATTCACCCTTAGTAAAAACGGCATTTTTTGCCAGTGATCCCAACTGGGGAAGGATTTTAGCCGCTGTAGGTCGTTCGGGTATTAATGACTTTGATATTAATGCTCTGGAAATCTATCTTGATGATGTCTGTCTTGTGGGTCAGGGAGGGCGGGCAGATGACTATACTGAGGAGCGTGGTCAGACGATAATGCATCAAGATGAAATTACAGTGACAGTGGATTTGCAAAGAGGAAAGGCAGAGACTCAAATATGGACCTGTGATCTTTCTTATGACTATGTGAAAATTAATGCCGAATATAGAACCTGATAGTACTATACCCATGATCTATGAAAATGCTTGATTTTCATAGAGAAGAAGATCAAAATTATCCAATGACGCAAATTACTCTCACAGCCCATGA
>JAIVER010000121.1 GCA_023864145.1 Thiohalomonas sp.
TAATGAATGAAAAGGTGAGAAATAATCATTTTTTTCACAATCCTAAAGAGTTTCGACAGAAAATTAATGAGTTTTTTGATGAAATTTTACCAAGCATTGGAAATATCATTAGATTCTCGAATTAATGATAATTTCCAAGTGTTCTATCCTGCATTTTCAACTTGATTGGGTATAAAAAAAGAAAGCACCAGACAAACTATTTTAAGAATATCAATTGAGTTGTTTGCTCAATCAGGTTATGCCAATGTTTCAGTGCGTGATATTGCTCAGGCTGTGGGCATAAAACCTGCGTCACTTTATTATCATTTTGCTAATAAACAAACTCTTTACCTCGCTTCTATTGAAGAAAGTTTTTCATTAAAAGCCGCTGTTTTTTCTAAAGTTTTAGCGCTGAAGGAGCCTGCTGAAATTAAATTACAGCATTATATTTATGCCCTGACTCAACTCGCTTCAGAAGATGAAGCCTTTCGTCGTTTGATACAAAGAGAACTACTTGATGGCGATGAAAAACGTATGCAATATCTTGCAGAAAAGGTTTTTGAGAAACAATTTAATGCTTTAGGGAACCTGCTGAGTGAAGTTGAACCCAATTGTGATCCCATTATGAGTGCTATTTCTATATTATCTTTAGTACTTTATCATTTGGATAACTGCACCCATTCGCTGTTTTTTAAAAGGCCATAAAAAATACATAATGATATTAATTTTATTGCGCAACATGTCTTCAATTTATTAAAAAATGGCCTGCTTAATACTAAATAACTCCTCCTAGTGGTATACACGGAGCATCAAAATCTCTCATTTATTATTTGGTGATTTTATGCCAATATGAGCCCAATAATGAATGACAGCTTTTGATGCGAATATTAAATGAATAATGCTCACGTGTTGGAACACTTATTTAGTCTTAACAATCACCTTAAATATCGCCTTAAAGATAACCATGAATAGCCAAAAAAAATATAAATATACAATTAATGACCTTATTTTGCTTTTAAGCATCCTGTTGTTGTTAATCGGCTTATCTGCCTGTAAAAAGGAAGAAAAAGTAAAGACAGTCATTCGACCGGTGCTTATCCAGCAGGTCAAAATCCAGGAAAACTGGCAGCAGGCTACCTATGCAGGTGAAGTGAAAGCGCGTTATAAAATGGCCTTAGGTTTTCGTATTGGCGGTAAAATTGTTGAACGTTTTATTGAAGTGGGTGATGTAGTCGCACCGGGTACTTTATTAGCCCGATTAGATATGGAAGATTCAATACTACAGTTTATGGAAGCAGAAGGTGCGCTCGCTGCAACAACAGCGGAAAAGAAGAAGGCAGAGCTGGATTTAAAACGCTATACCAAGCTTTATAAAGACAAAATGATAAGTGCCAGTGAACATCTGAGATTTAGTAATAGTCTGGATATTGCTAAAGCAAGAGTCACTCAGGCCAAAGCTCATCTTGAAGTGACGCGCAATCAGTCTGATTATACCCATCTTTATGCTGATAAAGGCGGTGTGGTCACTGCATTGGAAATGGAAGTAGGACAGGTAGTGGTGGCAGGTCAGACAGTGGTTAATCTGGCACTGCCGGAAGAAAAAGAAGTTGTTATTGCTGTTGCCGAAAGCCGTTTAGCTGAAATTCGCCATGCTGATGAGATTAAAGTGAGCTTATGGATTGCTCCAAAACACTATTATCCGGGACGTATCCGGGAAATCTCTCCCGGTGCTGATCCGGTAACTCGTACTTATCGGGTTCGTATCAGCCTGTTAGAAATAGATGATAAAGTGCAGCTGGGCATGACCACCACTGTTTTTATTATTCAGAAGAAAGAAGGTAGGGTGGTCGAATTACCCTTAACGGCATTATTTCAAAAAGGGGGAAAACCCGCAGTATGGATATATTCACCGGACACATCAAAAGTACACTTGCAGGCAGTCACGATCCTCGAATATCAATATGATTCTGTGTTGATTCAATCCGGTCTAAAAAATGGCCAGATTGTCGTTACTGCCGGGGTGCATAAACTATATCCAGGACAATACGTGCGTTTATTCAAAAGACAGCAGCAGTGAACACTATTAATCTCTCACAATGGAGTCTCCAACATCGTTCACTGACTTTCTATTTAATTATCGTTCTGGCATTATCGGGTGTGCTGGCCTATCGAGATTTGGGACAGGCAGAAGATCCTGAATTTACCATTAAGCTGATGGTAATTAAAACACTCTGGCCGGGTGCCACAGCATTGGAAGTAGAAGCTCAGGTTACGGAACGTATTGAAAAAAAATTGCAGGAAACTCCCTGGCTGGATTATCTGAGCAGTTATTCTAAACCGGGTGAATCAATGATCTTTCTCAACCTCAAAGATTTTACTCCTCCAGATGAAGTACCAAATGCCTGGTATCAGGTAAGAAAAAAAATCAATGATATTCGCCATACACTGCCTCTTGGTGTGCAGGGGCCATTTCCCAATGATGAGTATGGTGATACCTTCGGTACGATTTATGCCTTTAGCAGTGATGGTTTCAGCTATGCTCAATTACGTGATTATGTCGATGATGTACGTCTTAAATTACTTAATGTGCCTGATGTGGCTAAGGTTAATTTATTAGGAGCACAAGAAGAAAAAATTTATATTGAAATTTCCAATGTCAAATTATCAAAACTGGGTCTACAGCCGATAGAAATTTTTGATACCCTCAATCAGCAAAATTATCTTACCCCTGCGGGTGATGTCACTACGGATTCGGATAGAATTTATATTCGTGTTAGTCGCCTAGAGTCAGTAGAAGAAATTCGCAAAGTTAGCATTCGTTCTAATGATCGTTTATTTCGTCTTGCTGATATTGCCACCGTTTACCGTGACTATGTTGATCCCCCGGATTTTAAAATGCATTTTATGGGGGAAGAAGTCATTGGTTTGGCATTGAGTATGGTCAAGGGCGGGGATATTTTGCAGCTGGGCGAGCATCTTGAAAGCACTATGCAGGCAATACAGGCGAATCTGCCTATTGGTATTGAAATACATAAAGTCTCTGATCAGCCCTCACTGGTTAAGCATTCTGTTTCGGAATTTATGACGATATTAAGAGATGCATTGCTGATAGTTTTATTTGTGAGTTTTATTAGTCTGGGCTTTCGTAGCGGCATGGTGGTTGCCTTGTCAATTCCAATGGTTCTAGCTATTACATTTTTAGGCATGAAGCTCTGGGGGATTGATTTACAACGTATCTCACTGGGAGCTTTGATTATTGCTCTGGGGTTGCTAGTAGATGATGCCATGATTTCTGTGGAAATGATGTCTACTAAAATGGAGCAGGGGATGGATCGCTTAAAGGCAGTGGCCTATGCCTATACTCATACGGCGTTCCCTATGCTGACTGGTACATTGATCACCTTTGCCGGATTTTTACCAGTTTTCCTGGCCAAGTCATCAGCCAGTGAATACACAGGATCTATTTTTATTGTTGTTGGTTTAGCTTTAATTATTTCATGGTTTGTTGCAGTACTGTTTGTACCTTTTTTAGGGTATTGGCTGTTGCCGGACTATACTAAGAAAAGCAAAACTCAAAACAGCACGAAAAATACGAATGCAGAAATAAAAGTAGTGGATCTTTATCAAAGACCTTTTTACCGACTATTTCGCTCCGTTGTCACAGGCTGTGTTAACTGCCGTAAAAGTATTATTATTATCACCCTGATCCTTTTTTCTCTGTCAATTTATTCATTTCGTTTTATTGATAGTCAATTTTTCCCCAGTTCTAATCGAAATGAATTGATGGTTGATCTCTGGCTGCCTCAGGGCAGTTCCTTTCAGGCAACAGAAGCCTATGCGAAAAAGTTTGAGAAGTTCCTTGACAGTGAGGAGCTGGGTGTAGCGGATGGTTCTATTATCAATTATGTCAGCTATATCGGTGGTGGTTCACCGCGTTTTTATTTACCGCTGGATCAGGAATTAAAACATAATAATCTGGCTCAATTTGTTATCATGACAAAAGATAATGAAGCGTGGGAGATGTTAAGAGAACGATTGGTTAAAGCCTTTAAAGAAACCTTTATCGATATTCGAGGTCGGGTAAAACGTCTGCAAAATGGTCCGCCTATAGGCTATCCCATACAATTTCGAGTTAGTGGTAATGAACGCGATACGTTAAGAAGGATTGCTTCTGAAGTGGCTGTCATTATGCGCCAAAATACTAATGTTGATAATGTGAATTATAATTGGAATGAGTTATCAAAAGTTGTTAAATTAAGTATCGATCAGGATAAAGCTCGGATATTAGGTATTAATTCCCAGGAGTTAGCCATTGTGATTAATTCTATTTTAAGTGGTTACTCCATTACCAGATTTCGAGAAAATAATCGTCTGATTGAAGTGTTAGCCAGAGCAGAAAAAAATGAGCGTATTGGGCTGGGTAATTTAAGTGATATTCAAATACCAACGAACAACGGTGCTTTTATTCCATTAAGCCAAATAGTCTCACTTTCATATGAATTAGAAGAAGGCTTAATCTGGCGACGTGATTTATTACCGACCATTACCGTTAGGGCCGATGTTCTCGGCTCAGTTCAGGCTGCTAATGTTAGTCAAAAAATCACTATGCAGCTAGATACATTGCGTGAGCAATTACCCGTCGGCTATACTATCAATCTGGGTGGTGTTATTGAAGAAAGTGCTAAGGCTGAAGAAGCTATTAATGCTGTGCTGCCGATTGTTATACTAACCGTTTTTACCTTATTAATGGTTCAGCTGAAAAGCTTTCAGCGAACTCTGATTGTGATATTAACTGCACCTTTGGGCTTGATTGGTGTCAGTGCGGCTTTGCTGGCCTTTAATGCCCCGTATGGCTTTGTGGCAAATCTTGGTGTGATTGCCTTATTCGGTATGATCATGCGTAACTCAGTGATTTTAGTGGATCAAATTGAAAAAGATCGCGCTAAAGGTCTGCTATTAAAAGAAGCCATTGTTGAAGCCTCTGTCAGACGTTTGCGCCCCATTATTTTAACAGCGGCAGCGTCAGTGCTGGCAATGGTTCCTCTGTCATTTAGTACCTTTTGGGGGCCAATGGCGATAGCAATTATGGGAGGCCTGGTAGTAGCGACCTTATTAACCCTGTTATTCCTGCCGGCATTATATGCCGCCTGGTTTAAGGCTAATTAGTGGCCATCAACAAGTTTTATTCATTCAAGTGATAAGAGTCACTGACCGCTTTTGGTCGTTTGCTTATTCTATACCCATGACCTATGAAAATGCTTGATTTTCATAGAGAAAAAGATCAAAATTATCCAATGACGCAAATTACTCTCACAGCCCATGAA
>JAIVER010000122.1 GCA_023864145.1 Thiohalomonas sp.
CGGCAACGATACCGCCTTTTTTTTGTCAACTGTTATATTTTTAAATTTTTTTCCTCTTTTGAGGAATGTGAAACTCTAAACTTTAGTTAATTAAATTAAACCTGGAATAATCAGTTGGCATCGTAGCGAAACAGTCTTAGGTGCTGGAGATTAAGGGTTTTACAGGTTATTTTGACTTTAATTCGTAGTTATCCTACGGGTGAAGTTAAAATATTCTGGAAAGCCCTTAAGATTCAGTGCATAAGGCTATTGCAGTAGATGCCAACTGATTTTTCCAGGTTAAAGTGTATAGTAAATTAATACCGAGGCCCTTGTGCAGCAAAAAGAACAAATACAAGTTGATACGATTATCCATGCCCGTTGGATCATACCTGTCGAACCTGATGAAAGCGTTTATGAACATTATTCTCTAGTCATCCAGGATGGCAAAATTATTGATATGCTGCCCAGTAAACGCTGCCTTAAAAAGTATACCAGTCATACGATACATAATTTAGATACACATGCACTTGTCCCCGGCTTAATTAATACTCATACTCATGCATCAATGAGTTTGATGCGTGGTATGGCTGATGATTTACCGTTAATGGAATGGCTGTCAGAACATATCTGGCCGGCAGAAGCAAAGCATGTTAATTATCAATTTGTAAAAGAAGGTACTGATCTCGCTATTGCAGAAATGATCCGTGGTGGCACTACCACCTTTAATGATATGTATTTCTTCCCTGATGCCGCAGCTAAATCTGCAGATGAAGCTGGTATTCGTGCCTCTATCGGGCTGATTATGTTAGATTTTCCTTCTGCCTGGGCGAAAGACAGCGATGACTATCTTCACAAGGGCATACAATTACATGAACAATATCGCCATCATCCACTCATTTCCACTGCTTTTGCCCCTCATGCACCCTATACCGTTTCTGATCCGCCGTTAGAAGAAGTAAAAACGTATACTGAAAAATTAGATATCCCCATTCATATTCATTTACATGAAACACAGCATGAAGTTGATCAGGCTGTAGCGAATAACGGCATGCGCCCTATTACTCGTCTGGAAAAACTGGGCTTGCTGTCCCCGCTCCTGGTGGCCGTACACATGACACAGTTAACTGATGATGAGATCACATTATTAAAACGTCATGGTGTGAATATTGTCCATTGCCCCGAATCCAATCTTAAATTAGCCAGCGGCTTTTGTCCCGTAGGAAAATTAAGCGCTAAAAAAATCAATATTGCATTAGGCACTGATGGTGCCGCCAGCAATAATGATCTAGATATGCTCAGTGAAATGCGTACTGCGGCCTTGCTAGCTAAAGGCGTTGCCGGTGATGCCTCAGTCATTCCTGCCCATACTGCGTTGAAAATGGCCACCCTTAATGGTGCTATTGCACTGGGTCTTGATACGATTACCGGTTCCTTAACACCCGGCAAGGCAGCAGACATTTGCGCTATTGATTTGCACAGACTTGAAACACAGCCTGTTTACCATCCTGTTTCTCAGATTGTGTATTCTTCTGCTCGTGATCAAGTCACTGATGTCTGGGTTCAGGGTAAACATTTACTTAATAATCGTCAATTAACCACTCTTGATATTGAACAGATCACACAAAATGTGCTTGAATGGGGCAAAAAAATCCATAATGATGGCGAATAATTAGATTTAAACGGTCACATTTATTCTATAATCCTAAAAACCTCAGTTGAATCGTAGCGAGGATGGCTAAGTTGCTCTAGATTAAGTATTTTACTGGTCATTTTGGATTTATTCATAGTCATTCTATAGGTGAATTCAAAATTTCCAAAAAATACTTAAGATGCAGTGAATTAGACAGCCGCAGTAGATTTAACTGAGGTTTTTAGGATAATTGCACCTGCAAAAGGTATTATTTATAAAAGGCACTATCAGTTCAGGAACTATAATGACTCACGCACAAAATCGGGTACAGAAAGATCAGTTTACCAATGTTGATCCCCTGGAAGTTGCAAAATTTGAAGCAATGTCTACACGCTGGTGGGATAAAAAAGGTGAATTTAAACCTTTGCATGACTTAAATCCTGCACGTCTGGAATACATTGCAAAAGGTGCTGATGGTCTTTTTGGAAAAAAAGTGTTAGATGTCGGCTGCGGCGGCGGTATTTTATCTGAAAGCATGGCTCATGAAGGTGCTGATGTCACCGGAATTGATATGGGTGATGCCAACCTGACAATCGCCAGAATGCATTTATATGAATCAGATGAAAAAGTCTCTTATGAAAAGATAACCGTTGAAGAACTGGCCACAAAAGAAGCTGGCAGTTACGATATTCTCACCTGTATGGAAATGCTGGAACATGTTCCTGATCCCCGCTCTATTATTAAAGGCTGTCAGCAATTACTAAAACCTGATGGTCATGTATTTTTTTCAACAGTCAATCGTAATGCCAAGTCTTATGCTATGGCAATTATCGGTGCAGAATACATTATGAAATTATTGCCTAAAGGCACCCATGATTTCAAAAAATTTATTCGTCCCGCCGAGCTTGACCAATGGATCCGGGCTGCTGATTTAAAAACACAACATATCTCAGGAATGACCTATAACCCAATAACAGGCCATTGCGTACTCAGTGGTAATGTTGATATTAATTATTTAGTTCATGCCCGCCCTATTGATACACTTTAATAAAGCTAACTCCTATAAAGATAACTCAAAAGAAATATCCAATATGATTAAAGCCGTTCTTTTTGATCTTGATGGCACATTTGCTGATACTGCACCTGATTTAGCTGCAGCATTAAATCAGGTTTTACAAGAAGAAGGTAAAGCCCCTCTGGCCTTTGATATTATACGCCCGGTGGTTTCACATGGCAGTATTGCACTAATCAGACTGGGCTTCCATTTCAGCGATCAGGACGTTAATGAAAAACAGTTTGATTTTGAACGGCTCAGGCTAAGACTTTTAGATATTTACCTTAATAATATAAGCAACTTAACTACCGTGTTTGATGGTATTGAAACACTTCTGGCAAAGCTTGAAGCTAACCAGATTGCCTGGGGTATCGTCACCAACAAACCGAGCTGGTTAACTGATCCCTTAATGGAGCAAATGGCCTATAGCCAACGGGCGGCTACTATTATTAGTGGGGATACCACCAGAGAACAAAAACCAGATCCAGGACCATTATTTTATGCCTGTGAACAAATCAACTGTCTGCCATCAGAATGCGTCTATGTCGGTGATGCTGAACGAGATATTATTGCTGGAAATGCGGCGGGTATGATAACTCTAACGGCTTTGTTTGGTTATATAGAAGCCAATGATACACCCGAAAACTGGGGTGCTGATGCAATGATTAAACATCCCGAAGAAATTGAAAATTTTCTGAATAAAATAATCCTGTTTAAGCAACAAGATTAAAATGCTTCATCAACTGCTTTTTTTGAGTCATTATAGAGCTCTTTACTTTTTTTACTCACACTCTCCTGCATTTCATTAAATTGCTTATTAAGTTCCTTCATTCTACTCTTTTCAGCAAATGGATTGGCCGTTATGGGTTGATCTTTTCCCAGATTAACACCGACCCATAAACCCATTATGCCGCCAATTAATAAACCTAACAATAAATCTTTCACGTTAACAATACCTCAAATACTACAAACCATATAATTTAAAAGAAGTTAAAATAAAAAAAACACTTTAACAACATAGTTATTTCAAAGAGTTTGAAGTATATTACACATTAGTTAAGGAAGTGTATCTAATTCTTTATTTTTTTCAATAAAATTTACAAAAAATGTTAAGCTCAGAACAAAAAAAACAAAATGCCTATCAATACTGTATGGCTATCGCCCAAAATCACGACGAAAACTTCCCTGTTGCTTCAAAGCTCCTTAATAAGCAGTTACGTTTTCCAGTTAGCGCAGTCTATGCTTTTGCTCGAAGTGCAGATGATTTTGCTGACGAAGGTGAGCTATCCAAAGAACAAAGACTCACCCTGCTAGATGAATACTGTGATGAACTGAATGCTATTAAACAACGATTGGCACGCTGGTCAGCTAATAAGCCAACTAACCAGCAGCAAGCTTTTTTTCATGAGAGTAAAAATAACATATTTATCGCATTAGCGGATGTCATACAGCAGTTTAAAATACCCATCAATTTATTTTATGAGCTGCTTAAGGCATTTAAGCAGGACGTCATAACCACTCGATATGCTAATTTTAATGACCTACTGGCCTATTGTCAGTTAAGCGCCAATCCTGTCGGGCGTATACTTTTATATTTAAATAATAGCGCCAGTGATGAAAACCTCACCTATTCTGATGGCATCTGTACTGGTTTACAATTAATAAACTTTTATCAGGACATTGCAGAGGATATTGATGAAAATGATCGTCTCTACCTGCCGCTTGACGAAATGAAACAACTTGCTGTATCAGAAAATGACATTAAAGCTCACCTGAACAATAATCAAACACAGGCATTAATTAAAGAACAGCTATTGCGCGCACAACGTCTCTATCAGTCAGGCATGCCGCTTTGTTTTAATCTAAGTGGCCGCTTTGCTTTAGAGATCAGTATGATTTATATGGGAGGAAAGCTTATTTTAGATAAATTAGAGGCAAATACTAAGACCATTTATCTGCGCCCCAAACTCACTTATTTTGATAAACTCAAACTTATCTGGCAAGGACTATTTTTTAAATATTATTTTTCAACTCATTAATCCCTTGCCTTTGCATCAACAAAAAAAGATAATATTGTAAAACATAATACATTGAAGCCTCATGAGCAATACACCGATTAAAAACATCATTTTTTCTGCTGCATCTGTGCGAAATCGTCTGACCCGTGATTTAACATTACTGGTACTACTGTTAATATCAGTCTTTCTGGCATTCTCATACTTCTATTCTAATCAAATTCAAAATGATATTACTCAGGCTATACTTGCCGCCGCTAAAAACACTGTTATCGATAAAAATCACCCTATACTTGATCCCATCAGCAATAACTTAATTTTATCGCGAAAATGAGCTGAACTCGAAACGCTTACTCCGGATAAACAAAGCACATTTAATAAGCGTTTTATCCCAGTATTAGAAAGATTACCTCAAATATCATCCGTTATTTTAGCCTCATCAAATGGTGATGAGTATTTTTTTAGCAAACATGGTGACAACTGGCTGTCACGTCATATATACCCATGACCTATGAAAATGCTTGATTTTCATAGAGAAGAAGATCAAAATTATCCAATGACGCAAATTACTCTCACAGCCCAT
>JAIVER010000123.1 GCA_023864145.1 Thiohalomonas sp.
CTAGAGCTGATTTTTCATGGGCTGTGAGAGTAATTTGCGTCATTGGATAATTTTGATCTTCTTCTCTATGAAAATCAAGCATTTTCATAGTTCATGGCTATAAGGCTTTTCCTCCTGAGGAAGGCGTAGAATACTACGACGACTGGAGTTCAATTATATGCCTAAACATGGCAGTTGGTTAAATATGGTTGAGATAGAAATTGCTAATATGAATCAACAGTGTTTGAATCGTCGAATGGAAGATAGAGCATTTCTGATAAATGAATTAACCGCATAGGAATCACAACAAAACCAGAAGAAAGCGACGATTAACTGGATGTTTAATGTGGATGGTGCCCGAAGTAAATTGACTCGGGCATATGACAAGTTAATCGGTCAAAATTAATGCGTTTAGGTACTAGGATTAAGCAAGGGGGGTAAATACAAGGTTCATTTCTTTCTATGTAAGTAGAGCAATTAGATACATTTTAAGCAATATTTTAACTGCTGGAATCAGAACAATATTCAGTAAGAAATTTTGAGAAAAAATAATTACTGTAAATCTTAAATTTGAATGGACAGAATTTGTGTATTTTTGTAAAATTCCACAGTAAAACTTAAATCGGGGTGCTCATATTATTGTGCATCCCGTTTGTGTATCTAGACTTTATGGGAGACTCCTTTGACCGGCTCTGACAATAGCATTGCTAATACAGTAATATCACCTGCAATCTTAGCACTTGAAGATGGTACCATTTTTTATGGTAAAGCAATCGGTGCCATGGGAGAAACCGTTGGTGAGGTGGTGTTTAATACCTCGGTGACCGGCTATCAGGAGATACTCACGGATCCTTCCTATAAAGAACAAATTGTAACGCTGACTTATCCTCATATTGGTAATGTCGGTACCAATTCCGGTGATGAAGAATCCTACAAAATTATGGCCAGAGGTCTGGTGATACGGGACCTGCCGCGTCTGATGTCAAGCTGGCGTGGCGAGATGTCACTATCTGATTACCTGCTAAAACATAATATTGTTGCTATTTCCGATATTGACACACGTAAATTAACCCGCATTCTGCGTGATAAAGGTGCTCAAAACGGTGCAATTGTCGCTATTGATGGTGATAAGGGTGATCTTGATAAAGATGCGGCTATTGCTTCTGCTCAGGCATTTCCCGGATTGAAGGGAATGGATTTGGCAAAAGTGGTTACCACGGACAGTACTTATGAGTGGACTGAAGGCAGCTGCTCATTACAAACCAATGCCACTACTAAATTTACAGGC
This sequence comes from Thiohalomonas sp., assembly GCA_023864145.1. GTDB lineage: Bacteria > Pseudomonadota > Gammaproteobacteria > GRL18 > GRL18 > GRL18. The sequence goes on from JAIVER010000123.1 coordinate 1,268, forward strand.
AGTCTTACGGATTTACCTCGTCATGTAGTTGCCTATGACTATGGTGTTAAGAAAAAGATCCTCAGAATGCTGGTGGATCGTGGTTGTAAAGTAACTGTTGTACCAGCCAAAACCAAAGCCAGTGAAGTGCTGGCGATGAATCCTGATGGTCTCTTTTTATCCAATGGCCCTGGTGATCCTGAGCCTTGTGATTATGCCATTGAAGCCATTCGTGAAATTTTAAACAGTTCCAAACCAGTGTTTGGCATCTGCCTGGGACATCAGCTGCTTTCTTTGGCTAGTGGTGCTAAAACAGTCAAAATGAAGTTTGGCCATCATGGTGCTAATCATCCAGTTAGTGATCTGGAGACAAAAACAGTGATGATCACCAGTCAGAATCATGGTTTTGCTGTTGATGAAGCCAGTTTGCCTGACAATCTTAAAGCGACTCATAAATCACTTTTTGATGGTTCTCTGCAAGGTGTACATCGAACTGATAAACCCGCTTTTAGTTTTCAGGGACATCCTGAAGCCAGTCCGGGGCCTCATGATGTAGCACCTTTGTTCGATCATTTTATTGAATTGATTGATCAATATAAGTAACCATGGGCTCAACAGTGATTATTAAGAAATATACGCTGAATAGTTACAAAAAATTTTAATAAAAACTCTTTTAAATAAGAGTACACACAAATTTCTGAGTAAAGAATGCCAAAACGAGATGATATAAAAAGTATTCTGATTATTGGCGCAGGTCCAATTGTTATTGGTCAGGCCTGTGAGTTTGACTATTCCGGAGCCCAGGCGTGTAAAGCGCTTAAAGATGAAGGCTATCGGCTCATTCTGGTTAACTCGAACCCTGCGACCATTATGACTGATCCGGAATTAGCGGACGCAACCTATATTGAGCCTATTCACTGGAAAGTGGTTGCTAATATTATCGAAAAAGAACGCCCCGATGCACTTTTACCCACTATGGGCGGACAAACAGCATTGAACTGTGCTCTGGAACTGGATAAACGAGGCGTTCTGCAACAGTACAATGTTGAAATGATTGGTGCAGACAAGGAAGCCATTAACAAAGCAGAAGATCGTGATCTGTTTCGTCAGGCGATGATTAAAATTGGTCTGGACATGCCTAAAGCTTTTATTGCCCACACAATGGAAGAAGCGGCTAATGTTCAACAAAAACTGGGGGCTTTTCCTATTATTATTCGCCCATCTTTCACCATGGGCGGCAGCGGCGGTGGTATTGCTTATAATAAAGAAGAATTTGTTGAGATCTGTGAACGTGGTCTGGATATGTCGCCCACCAATGAACTATTGATTGAAGAATCTATCATTGGCTGGAAAGAATATGAAATGGAAGTGGTTCGGGATAAGAAAGATAATTGTATTATTATCTGTTCCATTGAAAACTTTGATGCCATGGGGGTGCACACCGGTGACTCGATTACCGTTGCTCCTGCACAAACACTGACAGACAAAGAATATCAAATCATGCGTAATGCCTCTTTACTGGTGTTACGCGAGATTGGTGTGGATACGGGTGGTTCAAACGTTCAATTTGCGGTTAATCCAGAAAATGGCCGTTTAATTATTATCGAAATGAACCCTCGTGTTTCCCGCTCATCAGCTTTAGCCTCAAAAGCAACTGGCTTCCCCATTGCCAAGGTGGCAGCTAAACTTGCGGTTGGTTACACCCTGGATGAACTCGATAATGAAATTACCGGAGGTGCAACACCCGCATCATTTGAACCGACACTGGATTACGTAGTAACCAAGGTCCCTCGCTTCACCTTTGAAAAATTTCCACAGGCTGATGATACCTTAACTACACAGATGAAATCTGTGGGTGAAGTCATGTCAATTGCTCGAACTTTTCAGGAATCACTGCAAAAAGCCTTGCGTTCTCTGGAAATTGACACCGATGGCTTTACTGAAATGTTTGCTGATCTCGATGGTGATACTGAAGAAGAGCAAATGGATTCACTGCGTCATGCTTTACGCATGCCGGGTGCCCATCGTATCTGGTATATTGGCGATGCCTTCCGTAAAGGGCTCTCTCTGGAAGATATCCAGACTCTGACTGGAATTGATCCCTGGTTTCTGGTGCAGATTGAAGAACTTATCCAGATAGAAGAAAGTCTCCGTGGTAAAAATCTTCTCGATCTGGATGCTGATGAACTGTTTGAACTGAAACGCAAAGGTTTCTCTGATAGTCGTTTGTCAGTATTGTTAACTACCGATGAAGCAACGGTTAGAAAATACCGTCAACAGCTGGATATTCGTCCTGTTTACAAGCGGGTTGATTCCTGTGCGGCAGAGTTTGCCTCAGATACCGCCTATATGTACTCCACTTATGAAGAAGAGTGTGAAGCGGCACCTACAGGTAAAGATAAAATTATGGTGTTAGGCGGAGGCCCTAACCGGATTGGTCAGGGTATTGAATTTGACTACTGCTGTGTTCATGCTGCTCATGCCTGTCGTGATGACGGTTATGAAACCATTATGGTGAACTGTAACCCGGAAACCGTATCAACCGATTATGATACCTCAGACCGTCTTTATTTTGAACCGTTGACTCTGGAAGATGTGCTGGAACTGATTGATCTGGAACAGCCTAAGGGTGTTATTGTTCAATATGGTGGTCAGACACCATTGAAACTGGCTCGTGCGCTAGAAGCAGCCGGGGCAAATATTATTGGTACTTCACCTGATTCTATCGATCTGGCCGAAGATCGTGAGCGTTTTCAGGCAATGATTGAAGAGCTGGATTTATTACAGCCGCCTAATCGCACTGCCAGCGATGCCGAATCAGCCACCGCACTGGCGGCAGAAGTGGGCTATCCTCTAGTGGTTCGACCTTCTTATGTGCTGGGAGGGCGTGGTATGGAAATCGTCTATAATGATGATGAATTGCGCACTTATATGAGCACTGCCGTTAAAGTCTCCAATGATGCACCGGTATTACTGGATCGCTTTTTAGATGATGCAGTTGAAGTGGATGTTGATGCCATCTGTGATGGTGAAGATGTCCTTATTGGCGGTATTATGCAGCATATTGAACAGGCTGGAGTGCATTCCGGTGATTCTGCCTGCTCTATTCCGCCTTATAATTTGTCTGATGAAATACAGGACAGACTACGGGACCAAGCCGCTCGTATGGCTAAAAAACTGCCTGTTATTGGTTTGATGAATACTCAGTTTGCCATTAAGGGTGATGATATTTATGTACTGGAGGTCAACCCCAGAGCATCACGTACCGTACCCTTTGTTTCTAAGGCAACAGGTATCCAGCTGGCCAAAGTTGCGGCCTTGTGTATGACAGGTAAATCACTTAAAGAGCAGAATCAGCTGAAAGAAGCAAAACCCGAATTTTACTTTGTTAAAGAGTCTGTTTTCCCCTTTATCAAATTCCCCGGAGTTGATCCGATTTTAGGCCCTGAAATGAAATCAACAGGTGAAGCCATGGGAATGGGTAAAACCTTTGGTGAGGCCTTCGGTAAATCACAATTATCCGCCGGTGTTGAACTGCCGACTGGCGGCAATGCCTTTGTCAGTGTACGTGAAGCAGATAAGTCCAAAGTGATTGAGCTGGCAAGAAAAATCAAGTCACTGGGCTTTAATCTTCTGGCGACCAGCGGTACTCATAAGCTGCTGGCTGAGCAGGGGATTGAGACAATTATGGTGAATAAGGTTAAAGAAGGTCGTCCTCATATTGTTGATATGATCAAAAATGATGAAATTAACCTGATTGTTAATACTACGGAAGGCAAAAAAGCTATTGAGGATTCTTCCATGATACGTCGTCAGGCATTACAGCACAAAGTGACTTATGCAACTACAGTTGCAGCAGCAGATGCATTGTGTGAAGCGATGATGATCGATGGTATTCACGAAGGGGATGTTGAAGTCTATCGTATCCAGGATATATACCCATGACCTATGAAAATGCTTGATTTTCATAGAGAAGAAGATCAAAATTATCCAATGACGCAAATTACTCTCACAGCCC
>JAIVER010000124.1 GCA_023864145.1 Thiohalomonas sp.
TTCATGGGCTGTGAGAGTAATTTGCGTCATTGGATAATTTTGATCTTCTTCTCTATGAAAATCAAGCATTTTTATAGGTCATGGGTATAGTATCTCTTTACTGCGAGTTTTATTAACTCGTTCTCTTAGTTCTTTACCAGGTTTAAAATGCGGAACATATTTCGATGCCAGAGTCACAGCATCACCTGTTTTAGGATTACGACCAGTTCTAGGTGGGCGGTAATGAAGAGAAAAGCTACCAAAACCACGAATTTCTATGCGTTCACCTGATGCAAGAGTTTGAGCCATCAGATCCAGCATAGATTTTACAGCTAATTCGACATCTTTATAGGCTAATTGAGATTGTTTTTGAGCAAGAGCTTCAATCAACTCAGACTTTGTCATTTTTTTAATTATCCTTAGGTCGATTAGTTATAATTTTATAAATAGTCTGATTAGTTAGCTAAAAAACAGATTCCAAATTGAGAGGAACAGGTAAAAAAATACTATTATAAAATGACCACAGTAGCAATAAAATAAATCAAAACCAAAGTTGAAATTGGGATTTATATCCCAATTTTAACTTGATCCTGTATATTATTACTTCTTGCTTAACTGATCTTTTAACAGATCACCAAGAGAAGTTGTTGCAGAACCAGCATCAGTGTATTCCTGCATAACTTCTGCTGCTTCAGCAACATCTTTCGCTTTAACAGATAAGTTAATGACACGACTCTTACGGTCGACACCAATAAACTTAGCTTCTAATGCATCACCCACTTTAAGGATAGTTGATGCATCTTCAACTCTTTCGCGAGAAAGTTCAGAAACGCGGATATAAGCTTCAACGCCTTCAGTCAACTCAATCACAGCACCACGAGCATCAACTTCGTTAACGGTACCGTTAACGATAGAGCCCTTAGGATTGGCAGCAACATAAATTGAGAATGGATCTTGATCCAATTGCTTAACACCAAGAGAAATACGTTCACGTTCAGGATCAACAGCCAGAACAATAGCTTCTAGTTCATCACCCTTCTTGAAGTTAGTAATTTCTTCTTCTCCGGCACTGTTCCATGAGATGTCAGAAAGATGGATAAGACCATCAATAGCACCGTCAAGACCAATGAAGATACCAAAATCAGTGATAGATTTAATTTTACCGCTAACCTTGTCACCCCTGTTATGAGTCGCTGAGAATACTTCCCATGGGTTTTGAGAGCATTGCTTCATACCTAATGAGATACGACGACGTTCTGGATCGATATCCAGTACCATAACTTCAACTTCATCACCAACATTGCATACTTTAGAAGGATGAATATTTTTGTTAGTCCAATCCATTTCAGAAACGTGAACCAGACCTTCAACGCCTTCTTCGATTTCAACGAAACAACCGTAGTCAGCCAGGTTAGTGACTTTACCACTCAAGCGAGTGCCTTCTGGATAACGTGCTTTGATTTGCGTCCAGGGATCATCGCCAGTCTGCTTAAGACCAAGAGATACACGTGAACGCTCACGATCAAACTTAAGTACTTTAACGTCAATCTCGTCACCAATAGCAACGATTTCACTTGGATGCTTAACACGTTTCCAGGCCATATCTGTAATATGCAGCAGTCCGTCAACACCACCCAGATCGATGAATGCACCGTAATCTGTAAGGTTCTTAACGATACCTTTAACAGTTTGACCTTCTTCAAGATTCTCAAGTAATTGCTCACGTTCAACTGAGTTTTCAATTTCAACAACTGCACGACGAGAAACAACAACGTTATTACGTTTTTGATCAAGTTTGATGACTTTAAATTCTAGTTCCTTACCTTCAAGGTAAGTGGTATCACGTACTGGACGTACATCAACTAATGAGCCAGGTAAGAAGGCGCGAATATCACCAAGTTCGACAGTGAAGCCACCCTTAACCTTATCAATAATAGTACCGGTAACAGTTTCATCTGCATCAAATGACTTATCAAGACGAATCCATGCAGCAGCACGTTTCGCTTTTTCACGAGATAGACGAGTCTCACCATAGCCATCTTCAATCGTCTCCAGAGAAACTTCCACTTCGTCACCGACTTTAACTTCACCGTCAGTAGCAAATTGTTCCAGTGGAATAACACCCTCAGATTTCAGGCCAGCATTAACAACGACAAAATCATTATCAATACTGACGATTATGCCAGTGACCAGTGAACCGGGTTTCATTTCAGTCTTTTTTAGACTTTCTTCAAATAATTCAGCAAAGCTTTCGCTCATTAGAGGTATATCCTTGATTAGTCTTTTATAAAATCAATTATTTAAATAAAAGGTTAATCATCTGTTATGGTAAAAACAGTTTGTTTTTACAGTTTAAGTAATGTTTATCACCCCAGGACATTATTTTATAAATAATGTTAAAAAAAGGTTTTAAACGATTTTAAAAAAATTATTATAAAAAATCACATCATTATTGATTAAGATTTTTATAGAGCTGGATCACTTTTTCAAAGACCTCATTAATACTCAGTTCTGAGGTATCTATGATGTGTGCATCTTGTGCTGCTTTAAGAGGTGATGCGCTGCGATTCATATCCCGATCATCCCGTTCTCTTATCTCATTAACAAGGTCGGCGATTTTAACACTATTTCCTTTCTCTATCAACTGCTTATAACGCCTTTTTGCTCTTTCATCAGCCGAGGCCGTTAAAAAAAATTTTAATAGTGCATCCGGGAAAATAGTGGTCCCCATATCACGCCCGTCAGCGATAAGACCCGGCATTTGTAAAAAGGCTTTCTGGCGCTTAAAGAGCGCCTCACGAACCATTGGCAAAGCGGCGACTATAGAGGCATTATTGCCTGCAGTTTCAGTACGTATTAACGCTTCAACGTCAGTATCTTCTAGAAGAATACCACCTTGAGGTAAGAATTTAACAGCCAGATTTTCAGCAATTGCTGCGACGTCATGCTCAGCGTCAAGAACAACATCTTTCTCTACACAAGCTAGAGCTGTCAAACGATAAAGAGCACCACTATCTAAATAATGCCAGTCCAGTTTTTCAGCAAGCAAAGCTGAAATAGTCCCTTTGCCAACGCCTCCGGGACCGTCTAAAGTAATAACAGAGATTAAATCAGGCATTTACACATCTACCTTACTAATAACCTGCAGGCCGCAGGATTGTGCAAGTCCGATAAAATCGGGAAATGAGGTATTTACATTGGCACAATCTTTAATCGTAATAGCACCTTTAGCTTTTAAAGCCGCCATAGCAAATGACATAGCAATACGATGATCACCCAGACTATCTACAGTTCCAGATGTAAACTCACCACCATTAATGATCATGCCGTCTTTGCTGCCTTCACAGTCAATTCCCAGTATATTTATACCATCAATCATGGCCTGAATACGATCACTCTCTTTAACGCGCAGCTCTTCTGCACCGGTTAAAATTGTTTGACCTTCGGCACAAGCCGCCGCAATAGAAATTGCAGGAAATTCATCAATGGCCAATGGCACCTGATCTTCAGGGATATGAATTCCTTTTAATTGGGCATAGCGAATACGAATATCCGCAACAGGTTCACCGCCCTCTTCCTGTTCATTAGATAAGCTGATATCAGCACCCATCTGTTGTAAAATATTGATTACTCCAATACGAGTCGGATTAATGCCCACATGCTTAAGTGTTATATCCGATCCTTGTGAAATACTGGCACCTACCATAAAAAAGGCAGCAGAAGAAATATCCGAAGGCACATCAATATCACAGGCTGTTAACTGGCCAGCACCCTGAAGGCAGATTTGACTACTCCGGGCATCTAATTTTTTTTTATCTAAAGCATAACCAAAACCCTGCAGCATACGTTCTGTATGATCTCGTGTCGGAGCAGGTTCAGTGACACAGGTTTGCCCCTGAGCATATAAACCTGCCAGTAATACACAGGATTTGACCTGAGCACTGGCCATTGGCAAAGTGTAATCTATACCTGTTAATCGGGTATTTTCATCACTATGTATTTTAAGAGGAGCTGTGCCGGCTTTATTGGTTTCAATATCTGCACCCATCTGCATAACCGGATCAGTGACCCGTTTCATTGGTCTTGAAGACAACGAATGATCGCCTGCAAGGGTAATATCAAAGCCCTGAGCTGATAATAACCCGGTTAACAAACGCATAGAAGTACCGGAATTACCTAAATCAAGCGGTTCATCAGGTGCACTCAGACCATGCATCCCTACCCCTTCGATAACAACCTTTCCCTGCTCATCAGGCCCGTCAATTTTAACACCCATAGCACGAAATGCTTTTAAAGTTGCCAGAGAATCTTCACCCTGTAAGAATCCGCTAATGGTCATACGGCCCTGACTTAACGAGCCCAGCATAATTGAACGATGTGAAATGGATTTATCGCCCGGCACACGGATCTGACCGGTTAAATGTCCACCCGGTTGTGCAATATAGGTAATTAATTGTTCTTCTGACATAATTTTCCAAGAGAAATAGTGATTTAATAAAAAAACTGCTCTAGTTTATAAAAAAAGTACTTAAGTGCAAGTTTTATATTGTTTTATTTCAGTGTGATATACCCATCGAAAATGAATACAGTTTGCAAAAGAAATTAGTAAAACTTAAGAAACAGCTTCAATCTTGCGTATTCCGGCGAACGTGAACACCTATTCCGGTTTTATCTGAACACCTGAATATCTGACGTATCACTCGTCCGATATTCTAGCTCAAGTGTTCATATTGGGGTAGTTTTTTTAAAAATTGCTCTTTAACAAAATTTCAAAAAAATAATTAGGATAGATCTAGTCGAGTTTATCAATTTGTTTGCGTATTGATTCCCCTTTTAGGTTGATTCTGTGGGCATTGTGCATCAGTCGATCTAATATGGCATCGGCTAGAGTATTATTACCAATGGCGTGATACCATTGATCCGTTGGCAACTGGCTCAGCATGGCTGTCGATAAAGTCCCATGTCGATCATCCATGATCTCCAACAGATCATTACGTTGTGCCGCTTTAAGAGGCTCTAATCCTCAGTCATCCAGGATCAGACACTGATAGCGCTTTAAACTGTTCAGAAACTTGCTGTAAGAACCATTAGCTTTACTCTGAGTCAGCTCTAAAAGAAGACGGGATATTCCGATAGTACCGAACAGAATAACCCTTTATAC
>JAIVER010000125.1 GCA_023864145.1 Thiohalomonas sp.
CATGGGCTGTGAGAGTAATTTGCGTCATTGGATAATTTTGATCTTCTTCTCTATGAAAATCAAGCATTTTCATAGGTCATGGGTATAAACACTCTTTTATTTAACACTTTACTTAACTAAAGTCTGCCATTGAGGGTAAAGTTCACGGCGACCATGAACTTGATCAAAATACATACTTTGCAATTGTTCTGTAATTGGACCTCGTCTGCCATTACCAATCTGACGATTATCCAGCTCTCGAATCGGCGTTACTTCTGCTGCCGAGCCGGTAAAGAAGGCTTCATCAGCAGTATAGACTTCATCACGAGTGATACGTTTCTCTTTGATTTCATAGCCCAATTCAGCGGCTAAGCTGAAGATAGTATCACGGGTAATGCCTTCTAGTGCAGAAGTCAGCTCCGGAGTAAAAATCTTACCATTACGCACAATAAAAATATTTTCGCCGCTGCCTTCAGCAACAAAACCATCAACATCTAATAATAACGCTTCATCATAGCCGTCGGTCAATGCTTCCTGCAGAGCCAGCATAGAGTTCATGTAGTTACCATTAGCCTTGGCTTTACACATGGTAATATTGACATGATGACGAGTAAAAGAAGAGGTACGAATACGAATACCTTTTTCCAGACTATCGGCACCCAGATAGGTACCCCATTTCCAGGCGGCAATCATAACATACACTTTTAAGTTATCGGCACGCAGTCCCATGCCTTCACTGCCATAAAAAGCCATGGGACGAATATAAGCTGAATCCAGGTTATTTTCTGCAACCGCCGCTTTAGTAGCTTCATTTATGGTTTCTTTATCAAACGGCATAGACATGTTTAAAATATGCGCAGAACGAAACAGGCGATCAGTATGTTCCTGTAAGCGGAATATTGCCGCTCCTTTATCAGTATGATAGGCACGTTCTCCTTCAAAAACACCCATTCCATAATGTAAGGTGTGGGTTAAAACGTGCACTTTGGCCTCACGCCAGGGTACCATTTTACCATCAAACCAGATGACACCGTCTAAGTCATCCATCGTCATAACCAAAATCCTCGCTCAAATCTTATATTTAGAAAAAACGCTATTCTACACCATGACAGGCTATCACTCCATAATCTCTCGCCAATGGTCCTGAATTTTTTTTCGTTCCTGTTGAAATTCATCTATTGAGACAATACCCGAGACTTCCTGCAGACTTAACTGATGCAGGCGGGCTCGAAACAGACGATAGCATTCACTTAGTTCATTCACCGTCGATTCCGGCAGAAGAGCCATCTTAGCCAGCGATTCTAAAATTCGCTTATTATCCGTCCATGTTAATAGCTGCGGATATTTATGGGCATGTTTTAACACCATAAACTGCACAATAAACTCTATATCAGCAATACCACCAAAGCCTTGTTTTATATCAAAACAGCCTTTTCTTCTTTTAGCTAAAGCCAGACGTATTTTAGCGCGCATATCACGCACTTCTTTTTTCAACTCGTGACGATCACGACACTTAATTAAAATTTCTTTACGAATACCTTCATAAGTACTTATTAATTGCGTATCACCAGCAATAAAGCGTGCTCTTACCAACGCCTGATGTTCCCATGTCCAGGCTTTTTCCAATTCATATTCTCTGAAAGCATCCAGATTGCTGCTTATCAAACCTGACTTGCCATTGGGTCTGAGGCGCATATCAGCTTCATATAAAATACCTGAATGCATCCGCGTTTGTAAAATATGCATAATACGTAAGGAAAGTCGGGAGTAAAATTGTAAATTATCGACTGACGAACCTTTTTTACTCTGTACATCACTGCTTTGTAAACCAGAGGTATGCCCGCCTTTAAAAGCATTGGCATAAATAAACACCATATCCAAATCAGAGCTATAACCTAATTCTATCCCCCCCAGCTTGCCGAACCCCAGAACAGCAAAGCCCATACCAGCAAGACCATCTTTAAAACCAGAACCAGACTGCTTGTCCTGAGGCTGCGGCCAGCCATAGCGAGCAACCATATCATGCCATGATAATTGGATAACCTTGTCAATAATAACTTCAGCAATCCATGTTAAGTAATCACTCACTTTCTCAACAGGGATTACGCCTGTTACGTCTGCAGCGGCAACTCTCAGGCTTTGAGTTTGTTTAAAGTGACGTAATAACTCCATTCGCTGTTCCAGATCATCAGCTTCAATCGTTGTCAGTTTTTCTTCTAATTCCTGAGCTAATTGTTCTTTTGTCAGTGGCGCATAAAGTGCTCTGGTATCCAGTAATTCATCAAATAAAGCCGGGTAGCGACTCAATAAACGGGTGATCCATGAACTCGCCGCACAGAGTGTTATCAATTGCGATAGTCCCTGTGGATTTTCAATCAATAACAAAAAATACACTGAACGACGACAGATACTCTCCAGCACCGATATGATCCGCTCTAATGTCGTTCTACTATCTGCAATCGGGGCAATAGCTTTAATAATCAACGGCATTAGCTTATCCAGACGCTCACCGCCCTCTTTGGAGATTTTGCGATAGTAATACGAATTTTTAAAGGCGGCTAATAAACGGATAATACTTTGCGCATCCTGATAACCCAGTTCTGATAAAAGGTCCATTGCATGCTCATCAGTAAAGTTATCATCAGCCAGATTAGCCAACCATATTCCCTGAATTTCATCGTCATTACTGGTCGCTATTATTGGCTGTGATTGAAACAGTTGTTGAAAATGACCATGAACACCATCTCTGATGGTCTGCAGCTCTGTGGCAAACGTTGACCAGTCAGCATAGCCCATACCATAAGCAATGCGTGCCTGCGGGTAATCATTATCCGGCAGAGTATGACTTTGCTGATCATCAATTTGCTGGATTCTATGTTCTGTTCTGCGTAAAAAATCATAGCTATGTAAGAGTTCAGCCACCACTGATTCGGGAAGAATTGACTGCTCACCAAGATAGGACAATACGCTTTGCAACCGCCGTTGCTGCAAATGGGGATCACGTCCTCCCCTGAGTAATTGAAAAGCCTGTACCAGAAATTCAATCTCTCTAATCCCGCCGGCACCCAGTTTGATATTATGTTCTTTTTTCTTTTGCTTCACCTCACGGGCAATCATCGACTTCATTTCCCGCAGTGCTTCAAATACACCAAAATCAATATAGCGACGATAGACAAAAGGGCTCAATATTGAGTAAAGACTTTGCTCATCAGCCTGATTACCGGTGATCACTCGTGACTTAATTAATGCATAACGTTCCCATTCACGGCCATGCACTACGTAGTAGTTTTCCAAAGCATTATAACTCATCACCAGTGGACCACTTTGCCCAAAGGGTCTCAGACGCATATCGACCCGAAAGACAAAGGCGTCTGCAGTTTTTTTATCCAGTGCCTTAATAAGGCGCTGACCCAGCTTTATAAAATATTCATTATGGCTGATACTTCTTGGTCCATTCACCGTTTGACCATGTTCTGCAAAGGCAAAAATCAAATCCACATCAGAGGAAAAATTAAGTTCACAAGCACCTAGTTTACCCATGCCGATAACAATCAGCGGCATCGCTTTACCCTGACAATCTAAAGCCTGACCAAACTCTTTTTGCTGTGCCCTGTCCAGCCATTGCAGGGCTTGACCTATGGTGCAATTAGCTAATTCTGTCAGATCACGAAGGACTTCTGATAAATCCGCCAGACCATTAATGTCCCGATAAGTAATGCGCACCATTTGCTGATTACGGAACTCTCGTAATATGTGCAGCAGTTCTGTTTCTGTTTCTACAGTTTTGATACGTTCAGCCAGCATTTGTGACAGTTCATTTTTCTTTAATGCTCGTGCATAGTTTCCTGCCAGCCCCTGTTGGGTAAATTGTTGCGCAATCTGTCTATTATGGTGTTTGAACTGACGCATCACAAAATCACTGCACACCAGAACTTTTAGCCATCGCTGCAAACTGCATTTATCATCATCTGTTACAGGCGCTGCTAATGGTGCCATTGGTGTATCACAAATGAGTTTTAAAAAATTCTCATGAGCACTATTTTGCTGCTCTCTTAAAGAAAGAGGTAAAACCCCAGACATGGTATTCTTCATTATTTACACTGCATGATATTATTATTAATGTTATTATCTTAGCCCTTATTTTTCATGAAAAGAAGAGATAACGATCAATGGCCACTTATGCTATTGGTGATATTCAGGGTTCTTTGGACAACCTCGAAACATTACTGGAAAAAATTGCCTTTAAACCTGAAAAAGATACACTCTGGTTTACTGGTGATCTGGTTAACCGGGGAGATAAATCCCTGGAAACACTGCGCTTTATAAAAAATCTTGGTGACAGTGGAATCTCTGTACTAGGCAACCATGATCTGACTTTATTAGCCCTTTGTGAGGGTAATACAAAGGTCAACAAGCATACGTTGGATGCTATTCTTGACGCACCCGATCATGATGAGCTGATCCACTGGCTGCGTCATCAGCCACTATTGCATCATGATAGTGACTTAGGATATACCATGGTTCATGCCGGTTTGCCGCCTCAGTGGGATTTAGCCACCGCACAGTCTTGTGCCCATGAATTAGAAGCCGTGTTACAAGGCAGTGAGTACTATGGTTTTATGGCTAATATGTTTGGCAACGAACCAACAAAATGGGATGCTGAACTCAAAGGTTGGGATAGATTGCGCTTTATTACTAACTGCTTTACCCGAATGCGTTATTGTACACCAAAGGGTAAGCTTAATTTTAAAGATAAAGGCCCGCTTGGCAGCCAGAAAGAAGGCTATATTCCCTGGTATGAGGTCGCTAATAGAAAAAACATTGAGTTAAAAATTATTATTGGTCATTGGTCTACCTTATTTGGTCATACAGACACACCCAATGTCTTTGCCATTGATACCGGCTGTCTCTGGGGTGAAACATTAACTGCAATGACGCTGGACACCGCTGAACCGGAATTTTATCAAATAAAATGTAAGAAACCTTCTTAAGAATCTCAGAAATAGAAATATTGAGCAAAAACAATTATATACCCAATCAACTTGAAAATGCAGGATCGAACACTTGGAAATTATCATTAATTCGAGAATCTAATGATTTTCCAATGCTCGGTA
>JAIVER010000126.1 GCA_023864145.1 Thiohalomonas sp.
TTTTACCGAACATTGGAAAATCATTAGATTCTCGAATTAATGATAATTTCCAAGTGTTCGATCCTGCATTTTCAAGTTGATTGGGTATATAAAAAATAATGAAATACACTTTTAGACACACCGCAATTATTGATCATGAGATTGAAGCTGACAATATTGTTGCTGCAAAAAAGAAGTTTTTCTCTGATGTTGCTGAAAGCTCAGAATTTTTTACGACGGCTAAAAAAGTAGTCACAGACGAGCGCATCAAAATATTAAATGAAAATGAAGATCATATTGACACCTTTAATATTTATGATGACCTATAAGACTAATTTTTAACCGCTTTTAGCACAAAAAATTTATTGTTTGCTGCAATAAATTCATGATTGTCAAAGATTTTTTGTAATTTCAAATGCTAAGCTAAATGTCGGTTACCCACAATCCATAACTCACCACCTTTAAGAAGCGTCTTTTTTGATTGCTTAAACATTTGTCATGCAATGGCATCCCCTACTACATATTCCTGATGAAACGACGGATTGCACAAAATAAGATCAGTACTATTTTGCGGATAATCACTTAATGCATTGGATGCTTTATAAGTGACATTAACATCTTCTGCCTGCAGATTTGCGTCTAAAGTCATTTTCGCTGAAGCAACAGCCATATATACCCAATCAACTTGAAAATGCAGGATCGAACACTTGGAAATTATCATTAATTCGAGAATCTAATGATAATTTCCAAGTGTTCGATCCTGCATTTTCAAGTTGATTGGGTATATCTCGTTCTTTTCCATTTCTAGAATGCTTATGTTGCATTTCTAGAGCTGATTTTTCATGGACTGTGAGAGTAATTTGCGTCATTGGATAATTTTGATCTTCTTCTCTATGAAAATCAAGCATTTTCATAGGTCATGGGTATAGACACAAACATTAGAACAAAATCTAAACAATGCAATTCACTAATAGAAGAATAATCTTTATCAGAAAGCAGTTTAATATGATTTTTTAACGACTGAATATGACTCTTGAGCGCAGATTTTTGTTCATTTTTATCAATGGAGGCAGCATATTGAGCATAGCTTTTTAAGGATACTTTCGAATCAACTATCACTGTTTTTTTATCGGGTAAATTAATCACCACATCAGGACGTAACAGGTGATTATCCTCAGCACGAAAACAGGGCTGTATCTGGTATTCAAGATCCTTGCGTAAACCACTACTTTCCAGCAGATTTTCTAAAACCATTTCGCCCCAATTGCCCTGAAACTTTACATCTCCCTTAAGCGCTCGGGTTAAGTTAACGGTATCTTCACTAATCTGTTGAGTCACCTGATTGGCAAGTGACACTCTGTCTCGTGACTCAATTTCATGAATTTCTTGCACTTTTCGTTTAAATTCAGTAAATGAGTGATTTCCTGTTGGTTAGATTCTTTCAACTGCTGAGAGTTTTGCGAAAAAATCTTATTGCCTAACTGTTCAAACTGCTCTAGAAGGTGTTGTTTTGCCTGCTCAAGATTTTCAATAATTAAATGCGTTGCTTTTAATTGTTCTTCAGCCTTAATCTGAGTCTCAGATAATTGTTTTTGATATTGGTAAGTTTCATCTCGTAGTTCCTGGGACTCTTCAAGGGATTTTTTCAATACGTCCTTATAATCATTAATTTGTGCCGCACGCGTCGCATAAATGGCTCTCAACTCATTCATTTTGGAGAGTTCATCAATTTTTTTTAAAAAAGCAATTTCCTTATCTGCTAACTGGTCACGTAAAATATCCAGTTCATTTTCAATATTTTGTAACCATGTTCCAGGATCTTACGTTCTGACTCATATTGAATTTGTAGTGTATGATTTTTTTGTTGAAGCAGACGGGTGATTTTTGAGCGTGACAGCAGCCAGAAAAAAATAATGCCTGTAAAGAAACTTGCACCTGAAGCTAAAATAATATTAATTAAAGTTTGATCTATTTGCATTTATTTAAAACGAATAAAGGATTTAGCCAGACTTGAGATGAAATAGGCAATCCCGGCAACCAGAATAATAGTTGCTCCTGCCGGTAAATCAGGCTCATAGGATACAAAAAGTCCCGTCGATGTAAAAATCATACCTAATACTGAAGCCAATAACATCATCATACCAATAGAATGGACATATTGTTTAGCAATCGCCGCTGGTAAGGTTAGTAATGCAATAACAAGAATGAGGCCGACAACTTGAATAAGAAGCACCACGGTAATCGCAATAAGACACAATAGTAATAAATAAAAGAGATTAACATTAATAGCGCGCACAATTGCAAATTCAATATCAAATGAAATCGCAACCAGTTGTTTATAAAATATGGCCACAAAAATAATAGTAATAATATCAAGCAAGAGCATAATAAAAAGCTGTTCATCTGAAATAATCAGAATATTACCAAATAGAAATGACATTAAATTAGTATTATATCCATCTGATTTGCTTATAAATATAATACCAATAGCCATTCCGACAGCCCAAATAGCCCCAATAGTAGTATCTTCCTGATGCTGCCATTTAAGTTTTATGACACCAATAATAATGGCTGCCAGCAATGCAGCTACAAGTGCACCTGCGAAAGGATTGAGACCAAGATAGTAGGCGATCCCCATCCCTCCTAAAACAGAGTGAGCAATCCCTCCCGCCATATAGCCAATGCGGTTAACAACAACAAAACTACCGGTCAGACCGCAACCGATACTGGCCAGAATACCGCCAAGTAAAGCGTTTTGTAAAAATGACTGAGTTGCTAAAGTATTAAAAAATTCTAACATGAAGATTTTTCTTGGGCCTATGAGTATTAATGATGGTGGTGAACTTCACTAACATGACCGCCATATAACTTGTGAATAGTATCACTGGTCACTGGTGTAGAATCATGACAAACCAAGGTTTTATTAAGACAAAAGACCTTATTAATATAGTCTGAAACAAAGGCGATATCATGTGAAATAATTAATATCGTCATCCTTTCATTGATAGCCTTAAATATATCAAATATATCTTTTTCAGCCCGCTGATCAATATTTGCAGTCGGTTCGTCTAAGAGCATAATTTCCGGCTCTGCAGCCAATGCACGTGCAACCAGTACTCTTTGCATTTGTCCACCTGACAGGGACTGTATTGAGCGCTGGGCAAGATCAAACACTTCTGTTTCCTGCATGACTTTTTGGGCTATAACTTTATCTTCCCTGCAATAACGTCCAAAACAAGAACTTACACCAAGCCTTCCCTGTAATACGGTATCTTGAACGGAAATTGGAAAATCATTATTAAAATTGGCGTATTGGGGTACATAGCCTATTGCTTTACGCTGGCTCTTTACAGGCTCTCCAAAAATAGAAATCTTACCTGATTGAGGTTTATACAAACCCAGAATTAATTTTATCAAACTGGTTTTACCTCCGCCGTTGGGGCCAACCAGCCCGGCAAAATCACCTTGTTCGATGGTCATATTGATATTTTCAAGAATTGATAAATTCTCAATAGAAAAATTAAGATCGGTTATTTCAATGGCCGCTTTTGTCATATCTTTAGTCAATCAAAGTAACCCAATTAAAAAAGTGCCTTATTTATTTTCTCAGCAATATCTTTCATATTCGTTAAATAATCCAAAGCCAGGGGGTCAATAATCAGTAATTGAGCATCAACTGATCGGGCAATTGTCTGGGGGATGACTTGATTAAATTGTTTTTCGATTAAAATATATTTCACTTTTTTATCTTTAATGCGATTAATAACTTGTGAAATTTGTTTTGCTGAAGGTTCTTTACCATCCATTTCTATGGCTATCTGTGTGAGTCCATATTGTCTTGCAAAATAGGAAAAAGCCGGATGAAAAGTAACAAAGTTTGATTTATTATTGTCTTTAAAAAGCAACAATAAATCATTGTGTAACACATTAACTTTATCAGATAACTCTTTGTAATTATTAAAAAAGTAATTCTTATTTTGTACTGACATTCGAGATAATTCAGCAACAATAATTTTTGCCTGTTCAATCAGTAAAACAGGTGAAAGCCAGGTGTGTGGATCAAAAGAATGATGCTGTCCGGGCAATAACAGATGATTATCATGACCACTCAAATCATTTTCTGTAGGTTGAGTTTTTACAATTGAAATATTATCATTCAGTGAAGCGACACGCCTTATCCATACCTGTTCAAAAGGCATACCTATAGTAAAATAGACATCTGACTTTGAGTAGACAGACATCACTTTGGGTGAAGGTTCAAAAGTCGCCGGAGATTGACCGGGTTTTACCATAACATGGACATTTACTCTATCCCCGCCAATTGTTTCCAGCAGATATTGTTGCGGCAAGATAGAAACAAAGGCTTCTATCCTGGCAGAATGAGCCAGAGAAGAGAAAAGAATAAAGAATATTAAAGTGTATAATTTCAAATAGTTATTCATACTTATTAATTCTTATTGATAGGTTTAATTAGTGATTCCATTGGCGACACCAGTAATTGCGGATCAACGCGGCGTTTAAAAACATTCATACGCCAGTCAAGATGTACCCCGGTAACACGCCCTGTTGCTCCCACCTGGGAAATTAAATCTCCCTGCTTGACCACATCCCCTTTATTGATTAATAACTGACTCAAATGCAAAAAGGTAGATGAAAGCTCATGACCGTGATCCAAAATAATAGTACCTTCGGAAAAAAACATATCCTGATGTGGCAGAGTGATCAGACCCGAAGCAGGAGCAACCACATTGCTTCCCGCTGGTGCTGCCACATCAACACCAAAATGTGGACGCAGTGCCTGGCTATTGAGTATGCGCTGACTACTATAAACACCACTGATAGGACCGATAGTTGGCCAGATAAATGTTTCCAGATAATCAGGACGCTCGCCATCTCGTTTACGAGCTTGTGCTGCCTGCGCACTCTCTTTTCTAATACGGCCAATACTCTGGTTTTCTTGGTGAAACTTTTGCCTTGGCAGGCCGTCTATACCCAATCAACTTGAAAATGCAGGATCGAACACTTGGAAATTGTCATTAATTCGAGAATCTAATGATTTTCCAATGCTCGGTAAAA